>DATDRD010000087.1:0-7748 GCA_035291925.1 Anaerolineales bacterium | reverse complement strand
GAAACACCCAGCACTGGTGACTATGCCCGTTTCATCCCTGCCAAGATGGGGCTCGGTAAAATGTTTGAAATGATCAATCAGGGAAAGAAAAGTGTTGCGATCAACTACCGCAACCCTCGTGGGCGTGAGGTCCTCATGCGTCTAACGGCTACTGCGGACGTGGTACTCGAAAGTTTTCGGCCAGGGACAGCAGCACGCTGGAAAATTGATTACGAATCACTGCGAGCGGTCAAACCCGACCTTATCTATTGTGCCCTTTCGGGCTACGGCCAAAATGGCCCCTACCGCCAGCGCGCTGGACATGATTTGAACTACACAGCCATTAGTGGAGCACTGGCATTGAATGCAGTGGAAGGCCAGCCGCCCACTCCCTACGGCGTGACAGTTGCTGATCTGAGTGGGGCTATGCTGGCAGGGATCGCCATTCTCAGCGCGCTGGTGGGGCGGCAGAGCAGCGGACAGGGCGCCTACCTCGATGTGGCCCTGCTCGACGGCGTTCTCTCATGGATGATGCCCCAGGCTGGCGCGGCTTTTTTTGGTGGCTTGCCAGTGATAGGCGGAACACTGGCACTGCACGGTGGTTTGGCTTGTTATAACATCTATGAAACAGCCGATGGTAAATATTTGTCGCTCGGCGCTTTGGAACCCTCGTTCTGGAGTGATTTTTGCAGAATTACCGGGCGAAATGATCTGCTCTCACGCCAATTCGATCGCACGATCAAAGATGAAGTGGCAGCCACCTTCAAACAACGTACCCTGGCCGCATGGCTTGAAATCTTCTCCGACGGTGACGGGTGCGTGGAACCCGTACTGTCGTTCGAGGAAATGTTGTCGCATCCACAGGTGAAGGCGCGTGGCTTTGTGCGCGAGGAAAACGGTCAATCAGTTGGGTTGAATACGCCGTTCGTATTTGCACACGGCCCAAAACGCGCCGCACCCGGGCTGGGCGAGCACACCCTGACCGTTTTGGGGGATATTCTCAGCAAGCAAGAACTGGAGGATCTGACAAACAGTGGTGTTATCGGCCGGCGGAAGATTCAATAAGATACAGCCAGCCAGGCCCTTATGGCCTGGCTCCTCTTTTTCAAAGTCAACATTGTTCGTAGTTATTGCGCACTCTGCATCTGTTGCAGTAAAGCACGCAGGTTTCTTTGATGCAATGTCTGTGCCAGTCCACCCAGATAGACGCGGCTCTTGCCGCAGTTTTCAATCGTGATATTCTCCAGAAGTTCCTCGGCATTCTTGCGCCGCGACACGGTTTTGACAGATCTTTTGATCGCAGAAAGATAATTCAAGTTCTCCCTAACTGCTGCCTCGATCTCACCGCGCAGGATCACGTCGCCATGCCCCTGAACGATATTCTCAAGACCCATGCGCCCTACGCGTTTAATGGAAGCCATAATATCGTCGATCTCCCCATCCACGATGTAGGGCAGTGGCATGAATGAATCGCCCGCGAACAGAATACGATCCTCTTCAACCAGTACCGCGATCCCATCCTTGCTGTGCCCCAATGCGGGCGATATGATTAAATTCTTCTTGCCCACGCGCAGAGTAATTTCGCCGTCTGCAAAGGTCATTTGCGGCAACACAATCTTTACCTGGCGCAGCGCCGGATTTTGCCTTTTCGCGGTTTCCAGAGAGGGTACACCCCGCTCCTCCAGCAGGTCACGGCAGCGCGCGTGCGCGACGACCGTTGCCCCGGGGAAGAAACAATTGCCCCATGTGTGATCCGCGTGATAATGTGTGTTGATCACATAACGTACAGGTACATTCAGTTCATGTTCGATGAATTCGCGGATGCTAAGCGTTTCATCTGGCAAAGCCAGTGTGTCGATCACCACCGCCCATTGCGGTCCAGCCACCACACCCGCAGTTACCTGAGCATAAACTTCACTCTGGAACCAAAAGACATTTTCAGAAACTCGTTCGCGATGCATTCAAACCCTCATGAAATTTTTCCTATTGATAGCACAAATCGCGGTGAAAATCAAGTTGACTAGACAAATTACTCGCATTTTCGCAGGGGCCATACTGAACTCACGCTTGCTTATGCACTTCTGCCATGATACACTTTACCAAGATGGCCAAGGATCTGCTGCTCGTAACTACAGATACAAACTTCGCAAAAGTGCTCCTCCAGGGATTGAGACAGGAAGGATACCGCGTCCACGTTGCCAAAGGAAAAGGTGAAGCGGTCGTACGCGCAGATGAAGAAAACTGCACACTCGCGTTTCTTGATATGGATCTTGGATACAAAGCGGTCGCGGACATTGGCCGGTCGCTTCGTATGCTCAATTCGAACATCGGCTTGGTTCTGCTCTCTGACGAGGATTCGATCCCCGCGCTGGATGAGATCCGCCCATGGACATTGTTGCGTAAACCATATTATCTACCGGACGTGTTGACGATGTTGGATGATAATTCCACTCCCCTTGCCAGGCCTTCCAAGACAACAGCAGACCCTCGGGCTGTTCAAACAGCCAACCAGGAACTGCCCTGGTTGCAGGATGCGACCAAAGCTGCGCAGCACCTCACGCGGCTCACGCTTGAGTCTTCTGCACAGGCAGCGTTGATCACGCGCGGAGATCATTTGTGGGCGTACGCCGGCCAGCTCTCCCAGGGTGCAGCAAAAGAACTGGCTATGACCGTCACCCGTCACTGGGATGGGCAAAAAGGCAGTGACCTGCTGCGCTTTGTCCGCCTGGAGGCAACGAAAGCCGAGCACATGTTATATGCCACGCGTCTTGCAGATGATGTGGTGCTGGCACTTGTCTTCGATGCCGAAACGCCATTCAGCACCATCCGTACGCAGGCCGGACAACTGGTAAATTTGCTTTCGACGCCGGTCTCCGAGGGGATGGAGTCACCGCTTGAACAACAGAATCATTTTCCGGCTTCGTATGATGCGCCCACACAAATGTTGGATGACGAGAGCAGCCCGGATCTCGAAATCCCGGATATCTCCGAGATTCTTTCGGATGTCCCGCCCCCAACCCCGGAACGAGGAATGATCCCATTGTCCGATGAGGAGGAGTGGGGTACGCGGCCTTCTCCATCCCGTTCTACCAAATATAGCCGTGAGAGCTCACCTGCTGTCCGTGCGAACGATTTGCTGATGGCAAATCAGGATAACGAACAGACTGTTGAGTCCCGCGTGGGCGGGATTGAGGACTTCGATGCGACGATGCCTTCAAAGTCACGCCACCGTCCCGAGACCCCGGTCCGCAGACCCATGCCCGGCCAGTTGGATGAGACTCGTCCCCATTCGATTACTGAAGTGGCCAGCCGTGTGATGCTCGAGCCGATCGCACCCGGCCTGTATAATTTGACCTATGCCTGCCTGCTGGTGCCACGTTTTAGTTCACACTATCTGACCGGTGACGTATCAGACCGGTTATCGGAATGGCTGCCACAAATCTGCATTGCCTTTGGCTGGCGCTTGGAATATCTGGCTGTGCGCCCTGAGTATGTGCAATGGGTGGTGAATGTGCCGCCAGCTACTTCGCCAGGTTATTTGATGCGTATTGTGCGCCAGCAGACTTCAGAAAAGATCTTTACTGAGTTCACGCGTATGAAAACGGAAAATCCTTCAGGTGATTTCTGGGCGCCAGGTTACCTGATCATGGGCGGCACGCAGCCACACCCCCCACAACTTGTGAAAGATTACATCAAACAGACCCGCACGCGGCAGGGGTATTCCCAGCCGAGAAAGTAACGCACAATGCGAGGAGGGCTTCAGCCCGACCAAGCGATCTCCTGATTGATGAGGGGATTGCTTCGGAAAGCCTGCCCTGACTGGCGAAGCCGTGTCGAAGGGAACGCCCTCGCAATGACACATACAGAGCGCGGAGTATAATTGCTCCGCGTTTCCTTTTTAACCTTTTACTAAACACTGACTACCGGACACTGATATGCCTCCTACACTTTATCTGATTGATGGACATGCCCTCGCCTATCGCATGTACTTCGCCCTCACAGCAGGCGGAGGCGGAAGTCAACGCTGGCAGACCTCAAAAGGTGAACCCACTGCGGGCACCTATGGATTCGCGCGTGAACTGCTGCGCATCCTCGAACAGGAGAAACCCGATTACATCGCCGTTGCGTTCGATACCGGCAAAACCTTCCGCGATGAGATCTTCCCTGCCTACAAAGGGACACGTGCAAAGATGCCGGATGACCTGGCCCCGCAGATCGGGCGCATTCGCCAGATGGTGGATGTATTCAACATCCCGCGCCTTGAAATGGAAGGCTATGAGGCAGATGACGTGCTTGGCTCCATTGCAAAGATCGCCGCTGAACAGGGATTGGGCGTCAAGATCATTACGGGTGATCGCGACCTGCTACAGTTGGTCAACGAGCGCACGACTGTTTATCTTGCGGGTGACGACCAGAACTATATCAAAGAGGAAGATGTAATCAAAAAACTCGGCGTTCGTCCTGACCAGGTCGTGGATTACAAAGCGCTTGTTGGCGATAAGTCAGATAACATTCCCGGCGTGGCAGGTGTTGGCGAAAAGACGGCCATCAACCTGCTTGAAAAATTCAAGACGCTGGATAACATCTACGCTCACATAGATGAAGTCGAAAACCGCTGGAAGTCCAAACTCGAACTGAACAAAGAGAACGCCTATATGAGCCGCGACCTTGCACAGATCAAAACTGATCTCAAGGTCAAGTTTGACCTTGAACACGCAAAGGCTCAGGAACTGGATGTCCCGTCAATAGAATCCTTCTTCAAGGAATTGGAATTCCGCTCGCTTCTCAAAAGTCTCGAGCGGCTGACCGGTAGGGAGGATGTACTCTCTGCTGTAGCATCTGCACCTGCAAAAGCAGGACAGCAGATGTCCATGTTCGCGAACGAGCCTCAGGCGATTGTTGCTCCAAAGATTGATTCAAATATCAAAGTTCAGATCGTGGACACACCTGAAAAGCTGGGCGAGCTTGTAGCAGAACTCAATAAAGCGCAAGTCATTTCCTTTGACACAGAGACCACTTCCACCGAGGAGATGAAAGCGGATATCGTCGGCATTTCACTGGCCATCAAGGAAGGCGAAGGATATTACATCCCTGTCGGCCATGCAGCAGGGATAAATCTTCCGCTTGAACAGGTCCTTTCCGCGCTCAAGGAGCCGTTGACGGATCCGAAGATCGGCAAGATCGCGCACAATGCAAAATATGATTACATTGTTTTGGCAAAGCACGGATTGAGAGTCTCGCCGCTCACGTTCGATACCATGCTGGCTGAGTTCATCATTGATCCAGCTTCGCGCAACCTGGGATTGAAAAATCTGGCCTTTGTGAAACTGGGCGAAGAAATGACCCATATCGAGGAATTGATCGGCAAAGGCAGGAAGCAGATCAGCATGGCAAATGTGGCAGTGGAATCCGTTGCGCCTTATGCAGTTGCAGATGCGGAAACGACGCTGCGTCTCATGCCTCTCGCACAAAAGGAACTCAAGCGCGTGAATGGTGAAAAATTACTGGAGGCAATTGACCTGCCACTAACGCCCGTCCTTGCGGATATGGAGATGACAGGTGTGCTTATAGACCTTCCACTCTTTAGTGAGTTGGCACAGGAATTAGGGAAGCGTTTAGCCAGAATCGAAAAACAAGTTTACGAATCTGTTGGAAAGACCTTCAATCTCAATTCACCCCAACAAGTCTCGGAAGTTCTTTTTGATCATTTACGGCTTCAGCCAATGGGACGCAAAACTGCTACCGGGTTCTATTCCACCGCCGCTGGTGTGCTTGAAGAAATGAAAGGACAGCACCCGGTTATCGATATGATGCTCAATTATCGTGAACTTTCAAAACTTAAGTTCACCTACGTAGATGCACTTCCACTTTCAGTTGATTCAAAGACAGGCCGCGTACATACATCTTATAGTCAAATAGGCGCAGTAACAGGGAGAGTTTCATCCAATAATCCTAATCTGCAACAAATCCCGATCCGCACAGAAGAAGGTCGGCGCATCCGCAATGGATTCATCGCAGGCAAAGGGAATTGGTTGCTATCAGTGGATTATTCTCAGATCGAGCTGCGCATCGTCGCGCACATGGCTCAGGATGAGGCCATGTTGGCGGCATTCCGCGCGGGTGAAGACATCCACGCCACTACTGCGGGAGCAATTTACGGCGTCAGTCCTGAGGCGGTGACCAAAGGGATGCGCCGTCACGCGAAAGCGATCAACTTCGGTCTCATTTATGGAATGTCGGTATTCGGCCTCACGCGTACCACAGAGCTAACGCTGGCTGAGGCAGAGACATTTGTCAAAGCCTATTTCGAGAAGTTCCCCGGCATCAAAAAATATCTGGATGGGATTCGCAAACTGGCCGCGCAGCAGGGATACGTCGAAACGCTGCTCGGGCGCAGACGATACTTCCCGGCATTGCAGAGCAAAACTAATGTGCAAGTCAAAAACCGTGAAGAACGTGAAGCCATCAATGCGCCCATCCAGGGCACTGCGGCAGATATCATGAAGATCGCCATGCTGAAGATCCCGCCTGCGCTCAAAGCTGCCGGATTGAAGGGGAAATTGCTTTTGCAGGTGCACGACGAACTCGTGCTTGAATGTCCCAAAAATGAATTGGAGGAAACTGCGCGCGTGGTTCAGGAGACAATGTCAAACGCCTACCCATTGAGCATCCCGCTTTCCACCGAAGCGCGCTATGGAAAGAATTGGGGTGAAATGGAATCCATATAAAGATGAGCCCCTTGCAGGGGCAAATCCGGCACGTCACTACGTTATAATTGTACCCATGCCCGGACGAGAAGACGTTTTCCAAAAGTCAATGAATGAAGGCCACTCTGCCGCCTGGGACCAGGAATGGAGCAGGGCAGCCGCGGCTTATCGTAAGGCCCTTCAGGAAATGCCCGATCACCCCAAAGCCTTGAACAGTTTGGGGCTGGCATTATTCCAGCAAGGCAACTTTGATGAAGCTCTGCAGATCTATAAACGTGTCGCACAGATCACATCTGATGATCCCGTCCCCATGGAAAAGCTTGCACAGCTTCTCGAACGCACCGGGCATCTCAAGGAAGCCATTAGCGCGGCATCCAGGGCCGCGGAACTTTTCCTCAACCAGCGCGATGTGGATAAAGCCATGGAGAACTGGGTGCGTGTAACCTCCCTCGACCCCGATCACGTGCTGGCTCACTCCCGCCTTGCGCTGGTCCATGAACGCCTGGGGCACAAACCGCAGGCTGCCACTGAATATATCGCTGTTGCGAGCCTTGTACAGCGTTCAGGCAACACGCAAAAGACCGCTGAACTGGTCAACAAGGCCCTGCAATTGATGCCCGAAAGTGCGGAAGTCAAACAGGCTCAAACTCTTTTGCGGTCAGGGCAACTGCTTCCCAAACCGTTGCGGCCCAAAGGCGGGACCGCTCCTATTGCGATGGCTCAGGTGAAGGAACTGGATCAGCCAAAGAAGCAGGCCGATTCGGGGCTGGACCCGATCGCTGAAGCGCGCCATAAGGCGTTAACGCGGCTGGCGGAAATCCTCTTCGAGTACACCACCGATGACGGCCCCGCCGTCCAGGCGCGGCGCGGCTTGCAGGCTCTCATGCGCGGCACGGGACAGTTGTCCATGCAATCCTCCGAGCAGACGAAGGTTGTCCTGCATCTCGGTCAGGCAATCGACTCGCAGACCAAGGACAGGGAAGCGCAAGCCGCGGAGGAACTCGAACACGCACTGGAAGCAGGCTTCGACCACCCTGCCCTTTACTTCGATCTGGGTCTCCT
>DATDRD010000086.1:0-9260 GCA_035291925.1 Anaerolineales bacterium | reverse complement strand
ACTGGTGTTAACTGGATCGTTGCCATTCAGTCACTGGGTGGCTGGCTGGAAGCGCCGATGAGATTTTTTACCTTCCTCGGCTCACAGGAATTTTTCTTCCTGGTATTGCCACTCATTTATTGGAGTGTGGATGCGGGATTGGGCCTCCGGATTGCTGTCATTCTTGCGCTCAGTAATAACCTGCAACTGATCTTCAAATTGCTATTTGCCGGCCCGCGCCCTTATTGGGTCAGCGCGCAGGTCAAGGCTTTTGCAGCCGAAAGTACGTTTGGCATCCCTTCAGGTCACGCACAAAATAGCATAGGATTATGGGGCATTATGGCCTCTGGCGTCCATAAACGCCGGGCATGGATTGTTGCTTTTACCCTCGCATTTCTCGTTGGCTTCTCCCGTCTTTACCTCGGTGTGCACTTCGTACATGATGTTATCGCAGGCTGGTTGATTGGCGGCCTGATACTGTGGGTGGTCACGGGGTTATGGGATTCTGCTGTTGTGTGGCTCAAAGGCAGAACGCTGGGTCAGCAGGTGCTGATTGGTTTCGTTGTATCCATGGTTTTTCTTGCAGTTGGCGTGTGGAGCGCTGCGCGTCTGGATGGATACAGCTTTCCTGAAGAGTGGAAGGATAATGCGCTTCGGGCGGGGCCTTTACCTGATCCCGTTTCGATCGAGCGAATCCTCACAGCATCCGGATCGCTCTTCGGCCTCGCGGCCGGGGCGGCGTGGATCGCTTCTCGTGGCGGCTATCAGGCCTCCGGTCCGATGGAGAAGCGGGCGCTCCGTTACGGGGTCGGCTTGATCGGGATACTCATTCTGTTGTTTGGGCTTGGTCAAATCTTTCCGCGCGACGAATCATCGATCTCATATATTCTGCGTTATTTCCGTTACTCGCTGGTTGTTTTCTGGGTGATAGCCGGTGCACCTTGGTTGTTTTTTCATTTCAAATTGGCAGGGAGACCCAACAGGTAGTATGCCGCTCTGTTATAATCCCCAAATCTTGGGCTTAATAACCCTGGGAGTTTCTCTTAGCAAATGACCCTCGAACGTGGCGCGTTATTACACAAGCGGTATCGCATCGTTGAGATTCTCGGTCAGGGCGGGATGGGGTCGGTATATCACGCGGTGGATGAGAATCTGGGCGTGGACGTTGCCGTTAAAGAGAATTTGTTTACAACGGATGAATACGCGCGCCAGTTTCGCCTTGAGGCGGTCATCCTTGCCAACCTGCGCCATCCCAATCTGCCGCGCGTCACCGATCATTTTGTGATTGGCGATGAGGGGCAATATCTTGTTATGGATTACATTGAGGGGGAGGATTTGCGCCAGCGCATGGAGCGCCTAGGCAACATCACGGAAGATGAAGCGATTTTGATCGGCGCGGCGATCTGCGACGCGCTCACCTATCTCCACACCCGCAAACCCGCGATCTTGCATCGTGATCTCAAGCCCGGGAATGTCAAGATCACGCCGGACGGCCATATATTTTTGGTGGATTTTGGTCTTGCCAAGGTATTGCATGGAAGTCAGGCAACCACGACCGGCGCGCGTGCGATGACGCCCGGTTATTCTCCGCCCGAGCAATACGGCACTGCACGCACCGATCCGCGTACAGATATTTACTCTTTGGGTGCCACACTCTATGCAGCGCTAAGCGGCATCATCCCTGAAGATGGCCTTGCCCGCGCAATGGATAATACACAACTGACCCCATTGCGCAAACGCAATGGCAAGGTTACGCGACGGTTTGCCGCGACGATTGAAAAGGCAATGAGTGTTGATCCCGCCGACCGCTATCAGACCGCTGAAGATTTCAAGCACGCCTTGCTTGGATCCAAGACCAAGACACAGAAACTGCCCGGCGATTTTGTGATGCAACCTCTGCCGCCCGACGCATTGGAGGATAGGAAGCAAAGCGCGGTGGGGAAGGAATCCAGACCCGCTGTTGATTTCAAATCATTAAACTCAAAGGCTTCTCCTGAAGGAGAGTTGCCTGTATTCAAATCGCGGCGCAAGAAAAGAAAAGGTCGCCGTTTTGTGTCGGCTTTGCTGTGGGCGTTGTTGTTGCTGGCGGCCGCGCTCGTTGGTGTCGTGCGCTTCAGACCTGATCTTGTTCCCCCTGAAATAATGAACGCACTAAGTCGGTTGAATACGATCAAGCTTCCTTTCATATCTTCGACCCGGACAGCCGATCCTTTTCCGACTCCAACTGTGACTTTATTTCCGACGGAGCTATCCACTACGGCTGTCAGTGTCGGGTTGCCGACTGCCTTATATACTCCCACCGTTTCATCCACCGGGACACTCGAGCCTGAGGATGTGACTCCAACGCCTGATAATACGCCTGTTCCTGTGGCTACTTTCATGGGGGGTGGGACTGGTCAGATCGTGTTTGCATCTGTGCGCTCCGGTATGCCGCAGCTTTATCTGAGCAATGCAGATGGCACGGCTCTGGCTCAGCTCACCAGCATGGAGAATGGCGCGTGCCAGCCATCCTGGTCGCCTGATGGTTCACAACTTGTATTCATTTCTCCCTGCCAGAGGCGCGCTGAGTTTTTCGAAACCGCTTACAGAGAGTCAAGTCTGTATCTCATCAATGTCGATGGCACCGGCTTGAAACCTTTGACAACGGTTCCAGGTTCGGATTTTGATCCCGCCTGGTCACCGGATGGAAAGCGCATTGCTTTCACATCGGTTCGCGATGGATACAAACAGATCTATGTGCTGGATGTGAATTCCCTGGCGATCACACGCCTGACGAATACCAGCGCGGATATTGAAAGCAGTCAGCCATCCTGGTCGCCGGGTGGAAACCTGATCGTCTATGCGGTGAAGCGTGTTGGTACATATCAGGTCTGGGCAATGACTGATACCGGTCAGGAGAATGTTCAGCTTGCTCGCAGTGGCCAGGCATTATGGGACTTCTTGCCGGTTTGGTCACCGGACGGAAAGACCATCTTTTTCAATCAGCGCTGGCCGAGCCCAACCCGTCCCTGGTTGATGAAATTAAACTATGAAGATCTTGAACTGGATCCCGCTCGAGTGAATTTTCCTGTTCCGATTGAAGACGTAGAGATCTCCCCCGATGGCTTATGGGTGGTCTTCGAAGGCATGGATAACGCAGGGAACAGAGACATCTATTTTATGACGCTGGCGGGCAGTGGGCGCACCCGTCTGACGACTGATCCCGAAGTTGATTTCGACCCTGCCTGGCGGCCGATCCAATAAGGCCGGCAACGCCTGTTGGGATGGCAGTCCAATTGCCATCCTTTTTCTTACACTTCTCTTATTGACTTCCCTCTTTTGCACATGTTATTATTATGGGCGGTTGAATAGCACTCTCGTTTCGAGAGTGCTAACTGTGTGAAAAGATGCCCGAACTGACCGAACGCCAGAAGACCCTTCTTTTACTTATCATACGCGATTACATTGAATCCGCTCAGCCTGTCGGCTCGAAGCGGCTGGCGGAGCATTACCACATTTATCTCTCCTCTGCCACCATTCGCAATGAGATGGCAGCGCTCACTGAGATGGGCTATCTGCGCCAGCCGCACACGTCGGCGGGACGCGTCCCAACAGAAGAGGGCTATCGCTATTTTGTCAGCCAGATGATGAATCAAGCCGAATTACCTGCGTCGGTCCAGCAAACCATCGCGCACCAGTTTCACCAATCCAAGCCCGATGTTGACCAGTGGATGACCCTCGCAGCCTCCATCCTCGCGCACCAATCGCAGGGCGTTTCTGTCGTCACGGCGCCTCACGCGGATAAGGCAAAATACAAACATGTTGAGTTGATATCAACCCAGGGACGACAAATCCTCATGGTGCAGGTGATGGTGGGAGGGGAAGTCAGCCAGCAGATTCTGACTTTAGCGGAACCTGTCTCACAGGAGAGACTCAGCCAGACCGCCTCGCGTCTAAACGGACTTTTGACTGGTCTGGCGGTGGATGCGATCGCGGCCCTTCCAGCTCGGTCAGATGCCCTCGATCAGGATATCCTGACCCTCATCGTGCAGGATATGCGACGGATGGTAGACCGCGCCTCCGGTGAGATTTACACAGACGGTTTATCAAATGTATTATCTGAACCCGAATTCGCAGAATCGGACGAGGCCCGCCGCGCGCTGAAGCTTTTTGAAAAAGGTTCCACTTTGCAGGATTTACTCGCTCGCACAACAATAAACAGCAATGTTGGCGGGCTCCAGGTTCTCATTGGTGGCGAGGGAGAGTGGGAAGAACTGCGTCAATGCTCGATAGTCCTGGCGCGTTATGGCGTTCCCGGGCTTGCAACTGGGACATTAGGAGTGCTGGGTCCGATGAGAATGTCGTATGCAAGGACCATTCCCACCGTAAGATTTGTTGCAGGATTGTTAAGTGACTTGGTGAATGACACCATTGCTGGTGAATAAAAAAAACGGGAGTGCGATGACTCTATCGTCGCTATTTGAGGAAAAAGTATGACTGATAGAAAGAAACACAAACATGAAGAAGAAATTGTCGATGCCTCTGCCGAAGCGGTGGCAACATCTGAAAACACTGAACAGCTTTCGGCTGAAATCGACGCGCTGAAAAAGAAACTCGAAGAGTCTGAATCCAGGGCGTCTGAGTATAAAGATGGCTGGATGCGCTCCCAGGCTGAATTCCAAAACTACCGGAAACGTATCGAGCGCGATAACGAGATGATGTATTCTTCGATGAAAGGCGACATCATCCGGAAGGTCTTACCCGCTCTCGACGATCTGGAACGCGCCCTGCAAAATCGCCCGTCTGATTCCGGTGCATGGGTCAGCGGGATTGAATTGATCCAGAAAAAATTAGTATCCATTCTGGAGATCGAAGGCGTGAAGAAAATCGAAGCACAGGGCGCGGCTTTTGACCCGAACTTTCACGAAGCGATTTCGCACGAATCTGCTGATGGGTTTGAAAGTGGACACGTGATCGCGGTGGTGCAGAATGGGTATATGCTCGGCGAGCGTGTGATACGCCCTGCACTTGTTCGCGTCGCACAATAAATAACCTCATGTCATTGCGAGGAGCCGCGCTGGTTGAGTAGGGAGCGAAGCGAACGTATCGAAACCAAGCGGCGACGAAGCAATCTCCTCTTGCGCAGGGATTGTTCCGTGAAGACCATTCGCAGTGATATGCCTCAAAGGAGAACTTATTACATGGCAAAAATCATTGGCATTGATCTCGGCACGACCAACTCCGTGGCGGCTGTGATGCAGGGCGGCGAACCCATCGTGATTCCATCAGCGGAGGGCGAACGGCTCGTCCCATCCGTTGTGGCGGTGAATAAGAATCACGAGCGCCTGGTTGGACGCGTGGCGCGTAATCAGGCGATCACCAACCCGCAAAATACCATCTTTTCCATCAAGCGCTTTATGGGACGCAAATCCGACGACCCCGAAGTGGAACGCACCAGGAAGCGTGTGCCCTATACCGTAGCCGGAGCGCCGAACGGCGATGTGCGTGTGAGTTTGGATGAAAAGGATTATTCTCCCCCTGAAGTCTCTGCGATGATCCTCGCGAAAATAAAACGCGATGCAGAAGCGTATCTGGGTGAACCGGTCGCGCAGGCCGTCATCACTGTTCCCGCCTACTTCAACGACGCGCAGCGCAATGCCACCAAAGACGCCGGCAAGATCGCGGGGCTCGAAGTGCTGCGCATCATCAATGAACCGACGGCCTCTTCACTGGCTTACGGGCTGGATAAGAAGAAAAATGAAATTATTGCGGTTTATGACCTTGGCGGTGGCACGTTTGACATTTCCATTCTCGATGTTGGCGATGGCGTCTTCCAGGTGCGCGCCACGAGCGGAGATACTTTCCTCGGTGGCGATGATTTCGACATCCGTCTCATGGATCATCTGATCGAGCAATTCAAAAAGGATAATGGCATTGATCTGCATGCCGACCGTCAGGCTTTGCAGCGTTTGAAGGAGGCCGCCGAGAAAGCCAAGATCGAGCTTTCAACGACGATGCAGACCGAGATCAACCTGCCCTATTTGACTGCGGATGCGAGCGGCCCCAAACATCTGGTGATGACCCTCAGCCGTGCCAAACTTGAACAACTTACGGCCGATCTTGTCGACCGGACAATTGCTCCTGTTAAACAAGCCCTGGCTGACGCCGGGCTGACCGCAGGTGATATCCACGAAATAGTGATGGTCGGCGGCATGACGCGTATGCCCTCCGTGCAGGATAGAGTCCGTGCCTTCTTTGGCAAGGAACCACACAAAGGTGTGAATCCCGATGAGGTGGTCGCGATCGGCGCGGCGATTCAGGCCGGCGTGTTGGGTGGGGAAGTGAAGGATATTCTTCTCCTCGACGTGACTCCTCTCACGCTTTCCATCGAGACTTTGGGCAGTGTTGCCACACCACAAATCGATCGTAATACGACCATCCCGACCCGCCGCAGTCAGGTCTTTTCCACCGCAAGTGACAGCCAGACACAGGTTGAAATTAATGTTCTGCAAGGTGAACGTCCGATGGCGGTGGATAACAAGTCGCTGGGTAAGTTTATCCTCGATGGTATTCCTCCCGCGCCGCGTGGAGTGCCGCAGATCGAGGTAACTTTCGATATCGATGCCAATGGCATTTTGAAGGTTACCGCAAAAGATAAGGCAACAGGGCGCTCCCAGCATATTACAATTACAGCTTCCTCTGGTCTTTCAGAATCTGAAGTGGAAAAAATGCGCAAGGATGCTGAATCCCATGCAGAGGAAGACCGTACACGCAAGGAGTTGATCGAAGCGCGCAATACTGCAGATAACACCGTCTATGCCGCAGAAAAGGCTTTGAAGGAATTTGGCGATAAGGTGCCTGCCGAGATCAAGTCCGAGGTCGAGGCCAAAGTTGCTGAGGTGAAGAAATCCGCGGCAGGTGAGGATGCCCCCACAATCAAATCTGCAACGGAAGCGCTGGGCGAGGTCGTTCAAAAGATTGGAGCTTCTGTTTACCAGGGACAGGGACCAGACGTCCCTGCGAGCGACGCGAGTGAAGCGGGTGCGAATCAGAATCCAGAAGCTGGACCTGATGTTGTGGAAGGTGAAGTTAAAGAGTGATGTCATTGCGAGCCTTCGGGAAGCAATGCCCTCGCACAGGTGGAGATTGCTTCGGTCGACGCAAAGCGGCTCCCTCGCAATGACATCTTGAAATTATGAGCAACCGCGATTACTACGAAACTCTTGGCGTTGCACGGAATGCGAGTGACGATGAGATCAAAGCCGCGTTCCGCAGGCTTGCGCGCCAGTATCATCCCGATGTGAGTAAGGAAGCCGACGCCGAGGAGAAATTCAAGGAGATCAACGAGGCCTACGGCGTGCTGTCGGATGCGGATAAGCGCGCCCGCTATGACCGCTTTGGCAAGGAGGGGCTTGGCAATTTGGGCGGCTTCCACGATTACACGGCAGACTTTGGAGATATATTCGAAGAGCTCTTTGGGCAGTTTGGATTCTCAACAGGACGCCGTTCGCGACGTTCACCGCGCCGTGGCCGCGACTTGCAGATGCAGGTCACGCTGACATTTGAGGAAGCCATATTCGGTATTGAGAAGGAGATCGAGTTCCAGCGCGAAGAGACCTGCTCGCGTTGTAATGGCTCCGGTGCCGAGCCAGGCACATCACCGACGCGTTGTTCCACCTGTAACGGACAGGGTGAAGTCCGTCAGGTTCGGCAGACTTTTCTCGGCCAGATGGTGCAGACTGCAACCTGCCCGACCTGTGAAGGACGCGGCGAGACGATTTCATCACCGTGCAGGACCTGCCAAGGCGGCGGGCTGGAACGCAAGACAGTCAAAAAGAAAGTGCAGATCCCCGCGGGTGTGGATGGCGGGACGCAGATCCGTTTGGCTGGGGAGGGTGGACCCGGAGTTTATGGTGGGCCGAATGGGAGTCTTTTTCTTATCCTGGACGTGAAGTCGCACAAGTTCTTCAAACGCCGCGAGAATGACATCCTTTTGAATCTCGATATCAACGTCGCGCAGGCTGTGCTAGGCGCCGAAATAGAAGTGCCGACTCTCGATGGCGATGAGAAATTGAAGATCCCTTCAGGCACTCAACCCGGCAAGGTCTTTCATATCAAGAATAAAGGCGTACCCTATCTCCGCCGTAGTGGGCGTGGCAATCAGTTGGTGATCGTCAATGTGGCGATCCCAACGAAACTTACCAAGGAACAGCGCGAGTTGTTTGAGGAATTGGCTGAGTCGTTGGGTACGACGGTGAAGCCACAAGAAAAGGGATTCCTGGATTGGTTGAATGAAGCATTGGGAGGATAAATTGAAGGAGAATCGCCATTTGACGTTTCTCTTTTTTTATTTTATAATCATGAACACTTGAGCAAGTATTCATATATTTACCATGCTCCTCAAAGAACACACTTCCACTCATCTGGCTGACCTGTTCAGCGCACTCAGCGACCCGACGCGCCTGCGTATCATTTCCGTTTTGCTCGAAGGCGAAATGAACGTGGGCGAGATCGCATCCCAGCTCGCAATGACTGAATCCGCGGTCTCACACCAACTGCGCGGGTTGCGTTACATGCATCTTGTGCGCAGTCGCAAGAATGGCCGGCAGGTCTTTTATTCCCTGGATGATGACCACGTGGCGAAACTGTATCGCATGGGGCTTGACCACGTGGAGCATGGCTAGAAATTCCTCCCAGTTATTATGGATCACAAACCCACTCATTCACATCCTCATTTTGCCGAAATGGTCCGGCAAACTTCTGCGCGTCTTTCACTGTCTCTCTTCCTTACACTTGCGTTCGTCTTTATCGAAGCCGCGGCGGGGATCTTTGCAAACAGTCTTGCCCTACTCACCGACGCTGCTCACAATTTCACCGATGTCATCGCGCTTGGGTTGAGCTGGTATGCCATCCGGTTGACAGCCCAGCCTGCCAACGGTCGCAAGACCTACGGTTATCACCGCGCGGGTATTCTTGTTGCGCTTGTGAACTCAACGACGCTCGTTCTCATCTCATTGGGTATTTTCTACGAAGCCTATCAGCGGTTTATTTCGCCGCCTGAGGTGCAATCGACCGTTTTGATCGGTGTTGGCTTGATCGCGGTCATGATCAATCTCCTCACGGCATGGCTTGTTCATCGCGGTAGTGAATGTGATCTCAATCTGCGCTCGACCTTTGTTCACTTAATGGGTGATGTTCTTTCCACTGTTGGCGCAGTCATTGCGGGCGTCATCATTTACTTTACAAATGCCAATTGGCTCGACCCATTCGTCAGCGTGTTGATCGGCTTCCTGATCCTATAC
>DATDRD010000085.1:0-3666 GCA_035291925.1 Anaerolineales bacterium | reverse complement strand
AGATCGCACACCTTGTGTCCTTCATCCGCCAATAACGGAAACGGCAGCTGGAATTTCCTCCTGAACCTGGCATGTGAAGTAGCATCATCGGGGCTTACCCCGAGAATAACAACGTCCGCCTTTTTATAGGCGGAATAATCGTCGCGGAAGTTACAGGCTTCTTTCGTGCAGCCCGGAGTATCATCCGCCGGATAAAAATATAGCACCACATTTTTCCCTTGATAATCAGACAGTTTACGCTGCGTATTCGTATCATCGAGCAATTCAAAATCAGGTGCGGGAATTCCGGAAGAAATTGGCATTTTACAATCCTTGAAATTTCCGAGTATTATACTCGTTGCTCATAAAAAACATACAGCATACCAAACACGGCATTACCCAAGTCACGATTTATGGCAAGGTACGGATAAGGGATATGACCTGCCAGATCTGCTCTTCGGTCAGGATACCCTTCCATGCAACCATTGATGTACCTTCCTTGCCTGCGCTGATGCGCCAGAATAAATAATCATCGGCGGCAATTTTTTTTAATTCTGCGAGGTTCTTGGGTTTAGGATCTAGAGAATCACCGGCGGGTCCATCGCCATGACCTTGTGGTCCATGGCACGTCTCACAATTGGTCCTGAAAATCTTTTCGCCTTCATCCGCTGCCTCAGGTCCGAAAGGGTTCGTCTTACCGGCATACTCAGCTGGGACGGGAGCAAGCGTGGAGATTGGTTCTGAACCCGGTGAACCATTGCCCTCTCCGCAGGCAGTCAGCAAAAGCAAACTCAGCATCACAAAATATGGGACTTTCTTCATCATTCACACCTTCCATATGATTTTTATTCATACAACAATAACCGCCACTGAGGCGTGGCGGCTATGATTGCTTAAATGCAAGCTCGCTTACAGGATCTTTGATTTTTTCAGCGCGGTTTCCAATGATTCAATCGTTGCTGGTTTAATGACGATCGCCTTCGCGCCAAGTTTCAACACTTTGGTGCGGGTCTCAGGCTGGTCATCTGATGTGACCACAACCACGGGCACATGCAGCAGGCGAGGCTCCCGGCGCAGGAATGCAAGGACTTCCGTTCCAGCCACACCCGGCATATTGAGATCCAGGAATATAAAGTTCGGGGTAAAGCCACTCCCCAGCATCGACATCGCGGCGCTTGAACCATATGCCATACGGGACTTGAAACCTAATACAGTTAGCATCTGACTTAATGCATCTGCTGTTGAACGATTGTCATCGATGATCAGTGCTTCAGTCATTTAGTTGATCCTCCAGAATCACAGTGCCCATAACGGACACATCGTATCCTGTCAGTCGGGAGACAGCTTCTCGAAAGCCGCGGCCAGTCAAAAGTCCGAACAGAGGCGCAAGCAGGTGACTATCCGCATGTTGTCTTGGGATGACCAGGTCATACCGTTCCTGAAAGAGTGGGATGAAATCCAGATCAAGTGCCTGTGCAGCCGCAGCAATCCCGAGGCCGCAATCCGCTCTTCCTGATGCGATGGCTGCGGCAAGGCCGAGATGAGTATACTCATCTTGATTGTAGCCGAGAATGGACTCGCGGGCTATCCCCAGGAGGTTCAGGTGATAATCAAGCAGGACGCGCGTGCCGGCGCCGCGCTGCCGGTTCACAAACTGGATCCCGGGCATGTTGAGGTCTTCCAGACTCTTCACACCTTTTGGGTTTCCCCTCCTCACCAGCAACCCCTGCTCCCTTCCGACCAGCGCAACGACTTTCACAGGGATGTTCGGCATATATTGGCGAATATACGAGATATTGTATTCACCGGTTTTTGTATCGAGCAGATGTGAACCCGCCAGATGCGCCTCCGCGCGACGAAGCGCGATCAATCCGCCCTGCGATCCGACGTTGGCCGATGCGAGTCTGCGATCATGTTCCGCGAGAAATTGCGCGAGCAGGTCAAGCGTGAGATCGTGCGAACCAATGCAAAGAATAGTTCTTTCTATTTCGGTCCTGCTCCGATACAAATGGACTTTCACTTTCTCGCCTGCTTCGATCCCCTGTGCGCCGCGTGGAACGATTACAAGCCCATCCGCCTGGACGAGTGACGTGATCACACCCGCGCCGCGCGACAACGGCGCGGCGAGCAGCCTGTCTCCCACTTTACCGACTGCAACCCGCACGTAATCATCATCGCCGGGAGGAGAAACAATCTTGCGCGTCAGGGTCGCTGTCTCAGTTTGTAATTCGTTCGGTCTTCTACCAAGCCATTTTGCCATGATTGGTTCGACAAAGATATCAATTGTTAACGCCGCAGAAACGGGATAGCCAGGGACACCGATAATTGGGACAATGTCATTGCGAGGAGATTGCGAAGCAGACGACGAAGCAATCTCATCATCGTTGAGGAAATCTGCTCGATCCTTTCGTCCACTCGCAATGACACCCAGGATGACGGGATGCCCCGGACGAACCGCGACCCCATGCACCAAAAGGGTTCCCAGTTTTTGAATAACCTTGGCGGAGAAATCTTCGGCACCGGCAGATGAGCCCGCGTTCAGCAAAACCAGGTCATGATCCCGCGCAGCCTCCTCCACGCGTTCGCAGATCAAATCGAAATCATCCTTGATAATTGGAAACCGTGTAGGTTCACCACCCATCGCCTTGATTTTTGCGGCTATGACAAGCGAGTTGTATTCGAGAATATCACCTGCTTTGAGTTCGCTCCCTATTGGAACCAATTCTGTTCCTGTTGGGAGGATCGCCACTTTAGGTTTTCGCGCAACTTTTATCTCCTCGTATCCCGAAGCGGCAACCGCGCCCAAATCGGCTGGCCGCAATGTGTGACCCGCAGGCAGGACCAACTGTGTTGCGACAATGTCCTCGCCCAATGGTCTTACATGACTCCACGGTGGGACACTGGCACGAATACGAATGTATCCTGGTTTGCGGACGTCTTCTGTAATTTTCCCATGCTCATCAAGCGATTCAACATTTTCGATTGGAATGACCGCGTTCGCCCAATCAGGCAGCGGATCACCCGTATCCACATAGTCGGCTTCGGGTCCGATCTGAAGCGTCATCGGTTTGGATGGTAAAGCGCCATTCGTAGCGAGCGCACGCACGGCAAAACCATCCATCGCGGATGCGTGATAATGCGGCGACGAGATCCGTGCCCAGATCGGCTCGGAAGTGACGCGGCCCAGGGCGTTTTCATCAAGGGAAATTGTTTCCGTCCCAAGCACGCGCCATAAATCCGCCTCTTGAAGGGCCTGTCTTAACCGCGCTTGTGCTTCAAGGAGAGGAATATCGTGAAGATATACGGACATTAGCCCTCGCCCTCGACGAAATCAGCCCTTAATCGCAACACGTTTAATCCCAGTTCTTCCAGAGCTCCTTGTCTGTTCTTATCTGCTTCAAATTGAGAATCATGGATCGAACCATCAATTTCTGCAACCAGACGGTATACCGAATTATGGAAATCAACAATGAATGGCCTCATTGGTTGCTGGCGACGAAACTTGATCCCATCCAATTTCTTTCCGCGCAGAGCCTGCCAAAGTATTGCCTCGCTCTTGGTCGGTTCTTTTCTAAATTCACGCGCGATCTCTGTCATCTTACGACGAAGCTTTGAGGAATTTTTGATACGTGGAAAATTATTTTTCATGATCAAACTCCCCTCCCCGCTCGTCGGGGAGGGGCTGGG
>DATDRD010000084.1:0-2468 GCA_035291925.1 Anaerolineales bacterium | reverse complement strand
GAAGCATTACTATGACCACTATTCTCATCCTCGGAGGCTATGGGGCAACCGGAAGACTGCTTGCCAAACATCTGCTCGCCCAGACCAGACATAAAATCATCATCGCGGGACGGCATGTGGATAAGGCACAAGCTTTTGCGGATTCGCTCCACAATGAACGCGCCACGGCAGGACAAGTGGATGCAACTGATGCCGTGTCCCTCAAACAGGCG
The DNA here is from genome assembly GCA_035291925.1 of Anaerolineales bacterium. Classification (GTDB taxonomy): domain Bacteria; phylum Chloroflexota; class Anaerolineae; order Anaerolineales; family Villigracilaceae; genus Defluviilinea. Next base: position 2,256 of record DATDRD010000084.1, on the reverse strand, counting down.
CTTCAGCGCGCGGACCTCATCCTGGTTGCCGCGCCGACGACACATCACACCGGGATGGTACTTCGCGCCGCGCTCGATGTGGGCATGGATTATCTTGATGTGCAATACTCAGACCTCAAACTGGATGCATTGCGCGCGCACGAAAAAGAGATCAGGCAAAAGAAGCTATGCTTTGTGACCGAAGCGGGCTATCACCCCGGATTGCCCTCTGCAATGATACGTTATGCCGCGTCGAAGTTGGATACGATCGAGTCCGCCAGGGTCGCGGGATATCTGAACATGGGAAACCTCCAATACACTGAAGCCGTGGATGAGTTGATGGAGGGTTTCATCCATTATCAGGCGCAGATCTATAAAAATGGCGCATGGACAAAGCCAAGCAGTTGGGACACGCGCAAATTCGACTTCGGGGAAGAGATCGGCAGGCGGACCTGTTATTCCATGTTCTTTGAAGAATTGCGCTGCATTCCAGAAATGTACCCAACCCTCAAAGACACAGGCTTTTATATCTCGGGGTCGAATCTGCTGGCTGACTTGATCCTCACTCCGATCATCATGTTGGGACTCAAGGCCGCGCCCAAACGTGGAATCCGTCCGCTGGGCAAATTGATGTGGTGGGCGATGGGAAAGTCGAAGCCGCCTTATCGGGTGGTGCTCAAAGTGGAAGCCACAGGTCAATTAAACGGCGGGCAGGCCCAAGTGGACGCGAGCATCGAGCACGAGGATGGATACGAGTTGACGGCGATCCCGGTCGTCGCGTTCCTTTTGCAATATAATCAAATCCGCCAGCCCGGCCTGCACATGATGGGACATCTGGCCGAGCCGGATCGTTTGTTCAATGATATGGAGAGGATGGGCGTCAGGGTGACGACAGCCATCCGATGAGTTTCCAGGCGTTCACCGAAAGGAGTTGAGAAGATGTCTGGCACACAAATTGGGCAAATCACACACTACTTCGACCACATCAGCGTGGCCGCGTTCACATTAACCGAACCCCTGCGTGTTGGCGATACCGTCCACATCCTGGGGCATTCGACCGATTTCAAACAGGAGGTGACTTCATTGCAGATCGAACATCAACCGGTCAATGAAGCGAAGCCCGGCGAGGATGTGGCCATGAAGGTTATTCAGAAAGTGCATCCCCACGACAAGGTGTTTAAAATCACGGATGAATAATACAGCCTGTGCCGATGAATAGTGAAAGCTCAACAGCATGACGTGACGGGTTATGATTTTCTCCCTCCGGGCAACATCCAGGCCAGCACGTTTTGGATCATCTTGTCCCAGTAAGCCCAAACATGTTCGCCGGGTCCTTCTTCGTATGTCAGATCGAGGGGAAGCTTGCGCAGGGCATCGCGGAAGCGGATGTTATCGCCATGAAGAATATCCTCGGTGCCGCAGCATTGATAGAGCCGGGGTTTGACATGCCCTTTGGCAACTTTTTTGGCAAGCGCGAACAGGTCATGTTTGCTGCCCGGCACTTTGGTTAAGTCACCGAAGACAGTGCGCATCTCCGCCAGCCAGGCTTTGTTGGCGGGATCGTTATGCGCCCTGACCACTTCGCGGATATCCACAGCACCCGAGAGGCTGGCCGCGGCGGCATAACGTTCCGGATAAGTTAATGCCAGTTTGAACGCGCCATATCCACCCATGGATAGGCCAGCGACAAAATTATCCTTGCGGTCGGAAGATAATGGGAAGATATCACGCACAACCGCTGGCACTTCTTCGCTGATGAATGTCCAGTATTTGCCACCATACACCATATCAGTATAAAAGCTCAGATGAACTGCGGGCATCACCACCGCAAGGTTCAAACCTTCCACGTAACGTTCGATGGAAGTCCAGCGCTGCCACGCGGTATGGTCATCAGAGTGACCATGCAGGAGATAAAGGGTGCGGAATTTCTTTTGCGGTTTTTTCTGCGCATCCGCCAGCGAGCGTTGCGGCAAAAGGACATGCATGGCGCAGCCCAGTGTAAGAGTCTCTGAAAAAAATTTGACCTCGGTAAGGATCATGTCGTCTCCATGCCGTCATTGCGAGTCTTCGAGAAGCAATCTCATGTAATCAAGAATATGTTGGGTTACTTGAGATTGCCACGTCGTGGCGCCTTGAGCGCCACTCCTCGCAATGACATTTATGCTAACTCCCCCACCACCGTCTCGACCTCATCCAAAATCTCGCCGGACTTTACCAACTCTTTCATGCGATTATGATCGTTATACAATGGACGATCCACATGCAAATGTTCCACAT
>DATDRD010000083.1:0-3823 GCA_035291925.1 Anaerolineales bacterium | reverse complement strand
GCGAAATGTGGATGACGCCGGGTATATTCTGCCCTACATCAACGAGCGCGCCAGCAAGGGTTGTCTTTAATACTTTTCCACTTAATTTTGTTTTGGGTTCAAGCGCCATTACAGGCGCGATATCTGGTGTCGCCATAATTTGCTCCTGCGAAATCGGGATAATGCCAAGAAATGATTATACCTGTATGACAAATTTACGTCAATGTGAAGTCTGTATCAGAGCATATTGAAGGCATTATGCAAGTTTATGGATTAATTCATAAATTATTCACTCCATTTTTATGCAATCGCCTGTCCATGGATCCAAGTGGATGCAACTATGCATAATTCGCGTGGAAAATAATTGATGTTCTTGACTGATTTGTGGGCTTTGGTGTATATTTGCAAAATCTTCGTCGCTTTCGGAAAGAAAAAAGAACACTTATGCATAATTTCGACAAGATTGACGTGAAAATTGTCAATCTGCTTCTTGAAGATGGGCGGATGTCTGCTTCTGAGATCGCGCGTCAGATTGGGGATATTTCAGAACGTGCTGTCCGCTATCGTATTGACCGTATGGTGCATGAAGGCGTTGTGCGCGTCAGCGCGGTTGCCAAACCCCAGGCTTTTGGGTTGACCACCATCGCGGACGTATGGATGGAGGTGGAATCTGATCGCATCCTCGAAGTGGCAAAAAAGATGGTGGAGTTCGATAATGTAAGTTATGTAGCCTGTGGAATTGGGCAAACAGATGTAAGTATTCAAATTGTCGCAAAAGACACTGCGGAGATTTACCACTTCGTCACGGAAGTGATCCGCAAAGTTCCCGGAGTCCGTAAGACGACCACCTCTATTGTGCCGTTGATTCTCAAGGATGTGTATCAATGGCGGATCCCTGAAAGCGTCGTTCAGGAAATTGCTGAGCGAGATACCACCCCGACATCAGACTAATTGCACTGGAGGAAACATATGTTTGGTCCCAAGACACACGCTCTGCAAAAGCGCGCTCAGGAAATCATCCCGCTCGGTGTAAATTCAAACTTCCGATTTTGGGGGGATGGAATAACCCCCTATGTCCAGAAGGCAAAAGGTGCCTATCTGTGGGATGTGGACGGCAGGAAATACATCGATTACCGCATGGCGTTTGGGCCCATCATTTTAGGCCATTCTTATGAGGATGTAGATAACAAGGTCATTGAAGAGATTCAAAACGGCGTGCTCTTCGCAATGACCGGCGAACTGGAAGTGGCGGTCGCAGAGATGATCGTTGAGATGTCACCGGCGATCGAGATGGTTCGGTTTGCCTGTTCCGGAACCGAATCTACCATGCATGCCATTCGTGTCGCGCGTGCCTATTCAGGTCGCGAATTGATCTTGAAATTTGAAGGCAATTATCATGGATTTCATGATCACACGTTGTGGTCCACTTATGCGCCTGTCGATGCCTACGGAAATCGCCGCAGTCCCATCCCTGTGCCTGCTTCATCCGGCATCCCGAAGGCGATGCGCGACTTCATTATTACATTGCCCTTCAACGACAGTGAAGGCTTCGAACGGGTGATGCGATCCTATGGCGAACAGATTGCCGCGGTGATCACAGAGCCTTGTCAGGGCAACTGTGCGGCAATCAATCCGCAGGATGGTTTCCTTGAACTCGTGCGCAAAAAGACCGAAGAACATGGTTGTGTTTTTATCTTGGATGAAGTCAAGACCGGGTTCCGCATTGCGAACGGTGGCGCGCAGGAGTATTATCGCATCAGACCGGACCTAGTAACGTACGCGAAAGCCCTGGGCAATGGCTACCCGATCGCCGCGTTCGGCGGCAAGCGTGAAATCATGTCCATAATTGGAGAGGGGGTCGCCCAGGGTGGAACATATACAAACAATAAGCCGGGTGTAGCAGGCGCCTATGCCACATTGAGTCTGCTGAAATCGAAACCGATTCTCAAAACAATCGAGACGCGTGGACAGAGACTTATGAATGGATTGAAGGAAATTTTTGAGGAGAATGATATTCAGGTGGTGTTCACGGGTTATCCGGCGATGTTCTCATTCTCGTTGGGTGTAGATGCGGTTACCTGTCAGCGCGATTGGGCCAAGAGCGATCATGAGATGTATCTCAAACTGGCCGATAAAGCCATCGAACACGGCGTGATGCCTGACCATGACGCGCGCGAGCCCTGGTTCTTGTGTTACGAGCATAGCGATGCAGATATTGATGAAACGTTGAACATTTATGCCGAAATTGTCAAGGAAGTCAAAATGTGAGTTCGTAGGCGGACGTGAGGCGCCTTTGGAGCGTCCGCCACCCTTAAAGAGGATATATGACCAAGCTTACATCGAAAGAAATCATTGACCTCAACAAGGAATATACCTTTTATTCCTGGTCAAATCAGGGACAAGTTAATCCAATCCCTGTCACGAAAGCACAGGGGGTCTATTTTTGGGATGCAGACGGCAAGCGCTATCTCGATTTCGCATCGCAGTTGGTGAATACGAATGTCGGACATCAACACCCAAAAGTGGTGAAGGCGATTCAGGATCAGGCTGCGCAATTGACCTTCGCCAGTCCCAGCATGGCGACCGAGCCGCGTGGATTGCTTGGAAAAAAACTTGCTGAAATCACGCCTGGAGATTTGAAGAAAACCTTCTTCACACTCGGAGGGGCGGAAGCAAACGAGAATGCCATCAAAATTGCCCGCTTCTATACGGGACGACATAAGATTTTGGCCCGTTATCGCTCCTATCATGGTGCAACACTTGGAGCGATTGCGTTGACCGGTGACTACCGTCGCTGGCCGGCAGAGCCTGCGATTTCGGGAGTAGTCCATTTCCTTGACCCCTACTGTTATCGTTGTCCATTTGGCTGGACAAAGGATATCTGTCATCGCGAGTGCATCAGCCATGTCGAAGAGGTGATCCAGCATGAAGGTCCAGACCAGATCGCGGCTATTTTCCTCGAGGGGGTGACAGGTACGAATGGACTTATCATCCCGCCCGATGAGTACTGGCCGCGTATGCGCGAGATCTGCGATAAGTACGGAATTTTGCTGGTCTCGGATGAAGTGATGAGCGGATGGGGGCGCACTGGCGAATGGTTCGCAGTGGATAACTGGAATGTCGTGCCGGACATCATCACCACTGCAAAAGGTATTACTTCAGGTTATCTGCCTTTGGGCGCGGTGATCGTCCGGGAAAAGATCGCGAAGTTTTTCGATGATAAAGTCTTATACGCGGGATTGACCTACAATGGTCATGCTCTGGCTTGTGCCGCCGCGCTGGCTACCATAGAAGCCTATGAAGAAGACAGGATTTTTGAGAATGCGAAAAAAGTGGGGAAACATCTCGGCGCTCGATTGGAGGAATTGAAAGCAAAACATCCATCCGTTGGTGACGCGCGTTATATCGGCATGTTTTCAGCACTGGAGCTTGTGACGAACCGTGAAACAAAAGAACCGATGGATTTGACCCCGCTGAAAAATTTCCTGGTTTCCAACGGTGTGTATGTCTTCAACTTCAAAAACATCTTGTTCGTTGTTCCACCACTGATCATTACGAAGGAGCAACTGGATGAAGGACTGGATTTGCTGGATGACGGGCTGGCGGAATTGATGGATACGCAGGTGCGTTAGCAAGTTCATACGTTGAAACATTCGAATGTTTAAACCTGCCAACGATCTTGGAGAACAACATGGAAATCCTGAACTATATAAACAGCCAATGGCTCAAGCCGAACGTCAAAGAATATTTCGATGTTATCAACCCGGCGACAGGCCAGCTCATCGCGCGGACTCCGCTTTGCAACGCGGAGGATGTAGATCTCGCCGCGCGTGCTGCAGTCGCG
>DATDRD010000082.1:0-6240 GCA_035291925.1 Anaerolineales bacterium | reverse complement strand
AGTTCTGAATACATGCGTGCCACCCGGTCCGGTGTGTTTTTCAAGCCTTCGCGTTCTGGATCTTCCCCTACAGCCTGCAATAAACTATGAACGGCTTTTTTTGCGGATTCTATATCAATATTCATTAAATTGACATTCTGTTCTTCAACATCATCATCCGTATATTCCATATTCTCTCCTGGAAAATACTAGCCCGACGTGCGTTGTCGGGCTAGTCTATTTTCAACTCATCAAACTACTAGCCAATCACAGGCTCGATCAGGCCGTATGAGCCATTACGTCTCCGATACAACACCTGGATTGAATTCCGTTCCGCATTGAAAAAGACGAAGAAGTTATCATGCCCGAGCAAACGCATCTGCTCGATTGCCTCTTCCTCATTCATCGGTAACACTGTAAACTTTTTGCGCCGGGCAATAAGCGGCATCAGCTCGCCGGTATCTTCGTCGACCGGCAATTCCTCTTCCAGAACAACATCTGCCGCAGAACGTCCATCACCGCGACCGTGATAATGCTTGCCTTTATAGCGATCGATCTGCCGCTGCATCTTATCCAGCGCGGCATCGAAGGCAGCATGCAGCTCGTCTGCGCGCTCTTCGGTGCGAAGAATGAATCCCTTGCCGCGCACCGTGATCTGCGCCACCTGCCGATCGGCTGCATTGCGAGCCGCCTTTGCATGAGACAATTCAACGCGGATCTCGTCAATTTCCTGAAGGTATCGTTCCAGCTTAGCGGACTTCTTCTCAACATACTCGCGCGTATTATCGGTCAGCCGCATATTGCGGGCCAGGGCCTCAACCTTGTTAGCCATAGGACCTCCTGAAAAACTTATCAATTGCCCAGGCGGGCAATTGTCAAACACGATTTAGATTATGATGTGAAAGTGCACGCGCTATTGTCAGCACATAAACATCCTGGGCGCCTGCTGAAAGGAGGCTTTCCGTACAAGCAGAGATGGTGGAACCTGTTGTAGCAACGTCATCCATGAGCAGGATGGACCGCCGCTTCACGACCTCAGGGTCAGCCTGGTAGGCGTTATGGACATTTTCCTGCCGCTGAGAGGCAGTCAAGCCCACCTGCGAGCGGGTCTCGCGCGTTTTCCGTAGCGCTTGGGGAAGATATTCCATTCCGACCTCATGGGCAAGCGGCCGCGCCACCAGAGCAGTTTGATTATATCCGCGTTCTTTCAGACGGTTTTTTCCAAGTGGAACAGGTATGATTGCCTGCACGGGCCACTGCAGAGCATGGAAGTAATCGGTCATCTGCATGGCAATCATGTCTCCCAAACCAATATTTCCACGGTATTTAATGGTGTGAAGCGCATTCTGGACGGGTGAATCGAAAACCGCCCACGATCTCATCATGCGATAGGCAGGCGGATTCGACCGGCATTTTTCACAGATATCGGTCCCCTTTGTTGGAATCCCGCATTTGTCACAGAATGGCTTATTTATGCGCGGGACGCGTTCCTGACAGTCCGGGCACCAACGCCATCCCACTTTTCCACATCCTCCACACACAGGTGGGAAAAGCAGATCCAACCCCTTCCAGGTCCACCGATACAGTCGATATGACCAAGGTATCCGATTCACAAATACTTATTAATACTATTTTAGCCAAGCGAATTGGCGATCTGCAGGGCGGCGGGTGTCAGAATGATGATCATAATGGTTGGAAATATCAATAAAGCCATTGGAATGATCATCTTAATTGGAGCCTTATGAGCCTCTTCTTCCGCGCGCTGGCGGCGTTTTAGGCGCATTTGATCGGCCTGAATACGCAACACCTTGGCCATGCTCACACCCAGCTGTTCGCTCTGAATAATTGCTGCCACGAAACTCATCATCTCCGGGATGCCCAGGTGGTCAGACATATCTTTTAATGCGTCGCGCCGAACCTTGCCCAGCTGAATTTCACGAATTGTGCGGGCAAATGCCAGCGAAAGTTCGTTATCCCATTTCTCACTGACCTTCGACATCGCCGCATCAAAACCAAGACCAGCTTCAACGCAGATCGTCAACAGATCCAAGGCATCAGGCATTGCCTTGCGAATTTCCTTCTGCCGACGCGTAATCCTGCTCGTCAACATCAAGTGTGGAAGGAAAAAACCAGCAAAGGTTGCTCCGCCAATATACATAAAATTGTCATTTGGGTTTGATGGTGGAGAAATTAAAACAACCGCAACCAAAAAACCGCCCAGAACAACAGCCAGAATAAACCGTATGGCGAGAAATGTTGCTGCATCAATCGGCCATGGGTTTCCGGCCAGCTCGAGTCTCCTTGCCGTATCTTGGATTGCTTTTTGAGGGGTGAAGCGTGCGGAAAATTCACCCAGGCGGCGAATGAGCGGGATAATCACGCGTTCACTAAACGGCTGGGAAAGTTCGATCTCCTCCAACGATGTTACATCGCCGCGCTGGATAAATTCAGCCAGGCGCGCCTGCAAGGGATCATCATCCTCTCCCTGCACATTTCGTCGCAAACTGACAACAATCACCGCGATTGCCCCGATGAGTACAATGGCGCCAAAGATGAGGAAACCAGTTGTCATCTTATACCTCTATATCAGCGATTTTCATCATCACAAAGTAACCGGCCGCGATCATACCGACAATTGTGGAAACAGCGATGATACCGCAAAGTGGTTGCGGCAGGTTCGCGCTCTCATCAAAGAAAGTTCCTATATATTCCGGGCTGACGAACCAAAGAGCCGCTGCCAAGAAAACAGGGATTAGCGACAAAACAGTCGCTGATGTTCTAACCGTTGCAGTCATTACACGAATCTCGCCCTTAATTCGAACTCGTTCCCGAATAGTAAATGAGATCGTATCAAGAATCTCGGAGAGATTACCACCGACTTCACGTTGAACGTTTATGGCCGTGATAACAAAATCCAAATCTTCGCTTGGAATGCGCCTCAATAGATTATCCAGCGCTTTTTCCATTGGAATGCCGATCTGCATTTCCTGCACCACGCGACGAAATTCATCGGATATAGGGGTTGGCAACTCGCGACTGACCGCTTCCAATGCCTGCATGGTGGAATATCCTGCACGAAGACCATTGACCATCAGACTCAACATATCAGATAATTGATCGTTAAACTTATTCAAACGCGCCGTCTGCTGACGTTTCACATAAAAGCGCGGGATGAACAATCCAATGATGCCGCCAATGACTACAGAGGCAATATGAGGCTGAATCAACCAGGCCAGAAACGCCATCACCACGGCCGACATAAATATCAGAGCATAATATTCCGCAACTTTGAATTTTAGATCGGCCCGGGCAAGTTCGCGTGCAACCCTGTCACCCCTGGAGGAACTCGCCACTCTGCGATTCAACCATTCCGTGACGATTGACCGCCCTGAAGCCTCTTCACGATCCGGTCTTTCTTCATCAAGGTATCGTCCGAGGCGTTCTTCGACCAGGGAACTTTCACTGGTCACGGCAACAATTGCGCCAATGATCAGTAGGATCAAGAGAAGAACACCTCCACCTAGCAAAATTATCGGGGTCATATGAGGCTACCTGCCTGGAACTTAATAACGTCGCCTTTCGCCAATTCCAAAGATCGAAGGGGGCAAATTTATACCGGTGGCTTCTATTTTATCCATGAACTTTGGGCGCAATCCGGTTGGCCGCAAGCGACCCATAATTTGCCCATTCTCAACGCCACTTTGCTCAAAGACGAAGATATCGGTCATCGTGATGACTTCGCCTTCCATGCCGCTTACCTCGGTAATACTGGTTATCTTACGCGTACCATCTCGCATGCGCTCCTGATGGCAAATCACGTCAATCGCCGAGCAAATCTGTTCACGAATAGCTTTTGAGGGCAGTTCCATACCCGCCATCAATGTCATTGTTTCGAGGCGCGCCAATGAATCACGTGGTCCGTTCGAATGCAAAGTTGTCATTGATCCATCGTGGCCAGTATTCATAGCCTGCAGCATGTCCAGGGCCGCCTCATCGCGAATTTCTCCTACAATAATCCGTTCAGGGCGCATACGGAGAGCATTAATCACCAGTTGGCGAATTGTAATTTCACCGCGACCTTCAATATTCGGGGGACGCGACTCAAGTGTGACCACGTGCTCCTGACGCAATTGCAGTTCAGCCGCATTCTCAATTGTGATGATACGCTCATCCGATGGAATAAAACTGGAAAGGATGTTAAGCAGCGTGGTCTTACCAGAGCCAGTACCACCAGAGATAACAACATTCAGGCGAGATTCCACGCATGCTTTGAGGAATTGAACTCCTTCTGGAGTAATGGACCCAAACTGGATCAGTTGCTCAATGGTGATCGGATTGCGGGAGAATTTACGAATGGTCAGCACAGGCCCAACCAAAGAAATCGGAGGGATGACGGCATTTACGCGGGAACCGTCTGGTAAACGAGCATCCACATATGGACTGGATTCATCGATACGACGACCCAGAGGGGCAACAATACGATCAATGATACGCATTACATGATCGTTATTCTCAAACGTCACAGGCACACGATGTACTTTTCCTTTGCGTTCGATATAAATATTCTTTGCGCCATTGACCATGATTTCGGTGATGGTTTCATCTTCAAGAAGAGGCTGTAATGGACCAAATCCCAGGATTTCCGCAGAAATCTGTTCGAATAAACGCGCACGTTCAGGACGTGAAAGAACAATGTTCTCCTCCGCAAGAATTTGCTCGAACAGGTCTTGAATAGTCCGGCGCACTTCATCTGTCCTGGTAATATCCATGGACGGATCCAATTCTGACAGTAACTTGTTTTGCACCCGCGTTTTCAGGTCAAAATAAGAGCCAGCCTGAGGTGAGGTAATCGGAGCATTTACCCGACGCGCCTGCAAGGACGAGAGACGAGATCCTTCTGCTCCTGGATTGTCCGATGAGGATTGACCTGATGAGGAATTACCGCCCTGTCCTTGTTCGATTCGCTTTAATAAAGACATTTGTCGATCTCCTTCTACAGTTTTCTAAAGGCTATCGTCTGCCGATCCGATCCGATTCACCACTGGACTCAAGAACTGCCACTCGAGCCCGAACACTTTCCGCTAAAGAAAAGATCCCACGCGTAGCAGGCTGGTTTTTGTTATCGAGCACAAAAGGAATACCGCGATTCACCGCTTTTGTCACGAATTGCTCATCCAATGGAACAACCGAGGCAATCTCCTGCTTCAAATTCTCGGTAACACGTTCAGGTGTAATACTGATGCGTTTGTCATACCGATTCATCACAAACAGGATGCGCTCGCGGTCGATTCCCATCGTCTGCACAAGGTCGAGAAAAAGGCGGCAATTCTTAATAGCGGGAATGTCTTGAGTGGTGATCAAAACGATCAAATCACTTATGTCAATTGCCGATAAAGTGACCTCAGTCAGATAACTGGGTGTATCAACAACCACATATGCGTACAACTGGCGAAGATACTCGAGCACTTTAGAAAATTGTCCACTTGAAACTTTTTCAGCATACTCAGGGCGGCTTGGTGCAGCAAGGATATGAAGACCAGATGCAGGATGTTTAAGCATCACTTCTTCAACGATTTCCGGGTCCAATTCCTCTGCCCGAGGAGCAAGATCAACTATTGTGTTTTTGCCTTGCTCATTTACGAAGACCGCGACATCTCCAAATTGGAGATTCCCATCCACCAATGCGACGGGAGTATCCTCGTTATGCAAAGTAAGGGCAAGATTTACAGCCAGTGTAGTACAGCCAGCCCCTCCTTTCGGGCTGTAAACGACCACTATCTTGCCTCTAAATCCTCCAAAACTCGGGACTACACCAATATTACCGAGCGTTGGGATTGCCTGAATTTGCACGCTCTTCGAACGTTCACTCTGAGCCATTAAGCCCGCGCGACGAATGGCGGAAATTAATTCATCGCCCATCGGCGGCTTGGTAAGAAAATCACGGGCACCTGCCAACATAGCCCGGCGCATATAGTTCTGATCGCCCTGCACAGAGAGAATCACGACCTGCACGACGGGTTGTTTGGAACGAATTGCTTCTGTCGCCGCAATACCATCCATATCAGGCATATTGATATCCATTAGCACCACATCCGGATTCAAGTCCTGAGAGAGCTGAATGGCTTCTTTTCCCGTACGCGCTACCCCTACTACATCTACATCAGATTCAAACTGAAGCAATTTCCTGACATTTTCCCTTGTTTCAGAAACATCATCAACAATCAAGACACGGATTTTGTCACCCGAAGGCATAATCTGTAT
>DATDRD010000081.1:0-6217 GCA_035291925.1 Anaerolineales bacterium | reverse complement strand
TTGTTGTAATCCTTTCTTAATAAATCTTTTGGTATGTCATGTTGTCTATTGAGCGTAAGGAAACTTTACAGAGTGCCGCGTCAATCAGCGGTAGAAAAGGAGTATTCATATGAACACCAATCTTCAAACTGCGACGCTGGCCGGGGGGTGTTTCTGGTGTCTCGAAGCCGTCTTTGATGAGGTCAAGGGAGTCCACGCCGTGGAATCGGGCTATGCAGGCGGCCACATGGACAATCCATCCTACCGCGAAGTCTGCAATGGGAATACGGGACATGCCGAGGTGGTGCAGGTGCACTTCGACCCGAATGTCGTCTCATACCGCGACCTGCTGAACGTGTTCTTCGCCATCCATGATCCCACCACAATGAATCGTCAGGGCGCTGATATGGGCACACAATATCGTTCCGCCATCTTCTATCACAACGACGAGCAGAAGATGATCGCCGAGGAACTGATCAAGGACTTGAACGCCCAAAAAATCTGGGATAAGCCCATCGTCACCGAGATGGCAAAACTCGATAAGTTCTATATGGCCGAGGATTATCACCAGGAATATTTCGCAAGAAATCCGTACCAGCCGTATTGTCAGACAGTGGTCGCGCCGAAGGTGTCCAAGTTCCGCAAGCACTTCCTTGAGCTGTTGAAGAAACAGCCAGCGTAAATTATACAGACCCTTAGGATTTTCTAAATCCTAAGGGTCTGTTTTTTGTTATACTTGCCGTCGCTCATGAATGAAACCCAATCCCCCACTTTTTACGTGCGCGAAGTCCCCATCTATGGGGATACGATCCTCGCGCCCATGGACGGCTACTCGGACTGGCCCTTTCGTTCGCTTTGCCGTTCGCTTGGCTCCGCCATGAGTTACACCGAGTTCGTGAAAGTGGAGAAGATATTGAGTCGCTCCAAGGAGCCGCGTAAGAGGCTGTATTATGAAGAGGTGGAAAGACCCATCACGTTTCAGATCTATGGCGATGACCCCGATCTGATCCTCAAAGCTGCCCTGCATGTACAGGAATTGAATCCGGACGTCATCGACATCAACATGGGCTGTCCCGCCAAAAGCATCGCAGACCGCGGCGCAGGCGTAGGCATGATGCTGACACCGTTAAAGATTGCACGGACCTTCAGGAAGTTAACTTCCGCGCTCAGAGTGCCCGTAACAGGGAAATTCCGTTTGGGCTGGGATAGAAATAAGAACTATAAACTCATCGCACGTATTGTGGAAGAAAATGGCGGCTCACTCCTCGCCATTCATGGACGAACCAAGGAACAGCGCTACAGTGGCGAAGCAGATTGGGACGCGATTGCTGAAGTGAAGTCACTGGTCAAAATTCCCGTCATCGGAAGTGGAGATGTAAGGACGGTTGCTGATATCGAAAGCATGAAAAGATATACAGGTTGTGACGCGGTGATGATCGGCCGCGCCGCAATCGCCAACCCCTGGATATTCTCAGGATTTGATCGTGAACAGGTCTCGCCTGAGCAAGTGCAGAAAACTGTGAACGAACATTTAGAGAAGAGCATCAAGTTCTATGGCGAGGAAGACGGGCAAAGACTCTTCCGCAAATATGCCGTCCAATATTTGCTGTTGAAAACGCTTGATCGTGAATCGCGCAAAGAGATCTTGAAACAAAGACCATCGGGGGAATTCCTGGATATCCTGAACCAGATCTACGCAGTGACAGCCTGGCAAAAATAGAACATAATTTCTGTTATACTTGACCTTATCCAGCCCTCTCCTAACCCTTCGACATCGACAGCAGGGCGAGCAGGAGAGAGGGAGATTCTCATGCCAAAAACTCACACACGTTACGTCTGTCAGGAATGTGGACGGGTTGCCGCGACTTATATGGGGAAATGCCCGCAATGCGGATCGTTCGACAGCATGGTGGAGGAAGTCGTCCACGACGAGCCCTTTACGAAGGGCAGCGCGGTTCGGGGCCTTACTGGCCGGTCTGCTCCGCGCTCCATTGGCGATGTCTCCTCTGGTGAGGAGGACCGTATCAACCTGCCCATCGGAGAGTTTGCGCGCGTGCTCGGCGGCGGCATTGTCCCTGGCTCGATTGTTTTGGTTGGCGGTGACCCTGGAATAGGCAAGTCCACACTGATGCTGCAAATGGCCATGGAGATGGCGTCGCAAAAACGAGTACTGTATGTATCGGGAGAAGAATCTGAACGACAGATCAAGATGCGCGCGGTACGTTTGACAAAATCTGTAGGGGTAAAGCAGGATGATCAAGGGTCTAACGCAAAAAAAGATTCCGCTGTTCCCCTGCCCGCGAATTTATTGCTTGTCACAGAGACCAATCTCGAGACCATCCTCAATCACATCAGCGAAGTGAAACCCGAGTTATTGATCGTTGATTCCATTCAAACAGTTTATCTCTCCAATATGGATTCATCCGCCGGGTCGGTTTCGCAGGTGCGTGAATGTTCTTCGCAATTGCGTGAGCTCGCAAAGACAAGTGGTATTTCCGTTTTCGTGATTGGACATGTAACAAAAGAAGGCACCATCGCGGGGCCACGTGTTCTTGAGCATATTGTCGACACAGTTTTATATCTCGAAGGAGACCGCTTTCAGGCCTATCGTCTATTGCGTTCGGTGAAGAATCGCTTCGGCGCGACATCCGAGGTTGGCGTATTTGAAATGCGCGAGGGCGGCCTGACGGAAGTGACCAATCCATCAGAGGCATTTCTCGCAGAGCGAATGATCAACGCGGCAGGTTCCGCCATTGCAGTGACGATGGAAGGCACGCGCCCCATCCTTGTTGAAATTCAGGGGCTCACCTCTCCCACCCAGTTCGGCAACGCGCGCAGAACCGCGAACGGTGTGGACTTCAACCGTTTGCTGCTGATCGCGGCTGTGCTTACCCGCCGCGTAGGATTAAAACTTTCAGAGCAGGATGTTTTTGTGAACGTTGTTGGCGGTTTGCAAATCGATGAGCCTGCCGCAGATCTGGCGATTGCTGCGGCAATTGCTTCTTCATGGAACGACAAATCTGTAAAAGCAGACGCGGTCTTGATCGCTGAGATCGGTTTGGCAGGTGAGTTACGCATGCCGGGACAAATGCAGGCGCGTTTGCGAGAGGCTCAAAAACTGGGATTCAGAACAGCAATTGTGCCAAAAGCCTTGCGAAAAGGGGAACCCTATCCCAACGGGATCGAGATCATTGAGGTCAGGTCGATTCAGCAGGCCCTGGATGCAGCGCTTGCAGCCAGCGAATTGCCAAAGGGGCGAAAGGTGGTCTAGCTTTGTCATTGCGAGCACTTCGACTGGCTCAGTGTAAACTCCGCGAAGCAATCCCCACCTTTGCAAGGAGATTGCTTCGTCGTGGCGCCAAGGGCGCCACTCCTCGCAATGACATCTCCATTTTGCAACTCGTTTGAATCACCTTCGTATAAAGCACAGAAGGAGATTTCTGATGAATGTAAAAATTATTTCAGCAGTAGTTGTGCTCGCACTCGCCTCAATGGCATGCGGGTTTAGCATTGACCTGCCCGAGCGGCCAAAAGCCGGGCCCGAGGTCAAAGAGTCCATAACGGTGGCAGACCCAAAGCTTGCACTGAGCGGAGGCGAAGTGTCTGATGAGACGCGTCTGACTATTTCGTTCGGCGCGGGCAAGTTGACCTTATCCCCCGGCGCGAAGAATCTCGTGGATGGCACCGCCGTCTATAACGTCGCAGACCTGAAGCCGGAAGTCAAAAAGAACGGCAATAGCATCGAGATCAGACAGGGCGATTTCAAAAGCCTTCCTCCATTTGACGATATGAAGAATGAATGGGATTTGAAATTGAGCGACACCCCACTGGATCTGACGGTTCAGGCTGGCGCATACGAAGGAAACCTTGAACTGGGTGGGCTCGCCCTGAAGAGTCTGACAGTGCGGGATGGCGCGGCGAATGTGGAGCTTTCGTTCCTCAAGCCGAACCAAACCGAGATGTCGATCCTGCGCTATGAGACAGGCGCTTCGGATGTCCGATTAACTGGTCTCGCGAACGCAAACTTTTCCACGCTGACGTTTTCCGGCGGCGCGGGAAATTACACGCTCGACTTTGGCGGAGAACTCCAGAGGGATGCCGGTGTGACAATTGAATCAGGGTTTGGCAATCTGAGTCTTATTGTCCCTGAAAACGTGGATGCAGTGGTAACCGTTGAAGGCGCAGCAGTGAACATTAACCACGGCTCAGGCTGGACCCAAGACGGACAAAAATACGTGCAGAACGGTTCAGGCCCCAAGCTGACAATCATCGTAAAGATGGCGGCTGGCAACCTTTCGATCACCAATTAGAATCTCGCCTCTACCCAACCCCCCCTCTTTTCCTCCTTCGGAGATTCTTCACAGAGCGAGGGGTTTTTAATTGGAGTAAAAGGTCATAATTCCTCTGTGACCTCTATCACTTGCAGTTTGCAAACGGGGAGCATAAAATCGGTATTAGAGACAGGGATTGTCTGCTTTTCTGGAAGGAAGGTATTTATGCAAATCACACGTCAAGCCGATTATGCCGTTCGTGCGGTTCTACATCTGGCGCGGATAAATAATGGAGAGAAAGCCGCTACCAGCACCGTTGCCAAGGAACAACGCATCCCACCGTCGTTCCTGGCGAAGATCATTTCACAACTATCGATCGCGGGGTTGCTCCATACTTCGCGCGGGGCACGCGGCGGCGTGACACTTGCACGCGATCCAAAGGACATCACACTGCTCGAAGTGGTCGAGGCAATTGACGGTCCCATTCAGCTCAACGAGTGTGTGGGCGAAAACGGAACCTGCTCATTTGAAGATAATTGCCCGATAAAAGCGGTATGGTGTGACGCACAGGATGAACTGGTGGCACGCTTGAGGAACACCAACTTCGCAGCTCTAATCGTCCAACCCGCGTAACAAGAAAAGCAAAAGATATTTCCCTCCCGGCGTATAATTACCGGGAGGGATTTTTTATTTTGACAAGGAGACGCATCATGTCCGGACCCAGAACTGTTCACGCCCCGAGGGGAGCCGAACTCACCTGCAAGAACTGGATGAGCGAAGCCGCGTATCGTATGATCCAAAATAATCTCGACCCGGAAGTGGCCGAGAAGCCGGATGATCTCGTTGTCTATGGTGGGCGCGGGAAAGCCGCGCGCTCGTGGGAAGCCTTTGATGCAATTCTGGAATCCTTGAAAAATCTCGAAGAGGACGAAACACTTCTTGTGCAATCGGGCAAACCTGTGGTGGTATTCAGGAGTCACAGGGATGCGCCCAAAGTGTTGATCGCCAACTCCAATCTCGTGCCCCACTGGGCAACCTGGGAACACTTCGATGAGCTAGCCAAAAAGGGACTCATCATGTACGGCCAGATGACCGCAGGCTCGTGGATCTACATCGGCACACAGGGAATCTTACAGGGCACATACGAAACCTTTGGCGCACTCGCCAAACTCAAAGGCTGGGGATCGCTAAAAGGCAGGTTTGTTCTCACAGCAGGTCTCGGCGGGATGGGCGGTGCGCAGCCTCTATCCATTACGATGAATGAAGGTGTGGGATTGATCGTTGAGGTTGACCCCGAACGCGCAGAACGTCGCCGTGCGATTGGTTACGTCGACACAGTGGTTGACACGCTCGAAGAAGCGATGACTCTCGTGGAGGAAGCAAAAGAGCAACAGGTACCAAAATCCATTGGGTTGATTGGAAACGCGTCAGACGTGTACAGTGAACTTGTCACGCGCGGAGTGATTCCAGATGTGGTGACAGACCAGACGTCCGCGCATGAGGCGTTGATGTATATCCCATCCGGGTTGAGCGTCACAGCCGCGGATGAGCTGCGCAAGTCCGATCCTGAAAAATACAAGAAGATGGCAATGGACTCGATGGCGAAGCACGTGCAGGCAATGCTTGCATTCCAACGTGCGGGCGCGGAAGTTTTCGATTATGGCAACAATATTCGCCAGCAGGCTTACAACAATGGTGTCGGCGATGCGTTCGAGTTTCCGGGTTTTGTGCCCGCGTATATTCGCCCGTTGTTCTGTGAAGGCAAGGGGCCATTTCGATGGGTTGCATTATCGGGAGACAAAGAAGATATTTACACGACCGATCAGGCCATTACTGAATTGTTCCCCGAAGATGAGCATCTCAAACGCTGGCTGAGGCTGGCACGCGAGAAAGTTCCGTTCCAGGGTTTGCCCGCGCGCATCTGTTGGTTGGGATATGGCGAGCGCGTAAAAGCTGGACTCAAATTC
>DATDRD010000080.1:0-13020 GCA_035291925.1 Anaerolineales bacterium | reverse complement strand
CCCGCGCTTTGCCTGTCATTCGCGAAATTGTTTTGGAACACCCCGGCCAGAATGTATTGGTTGTTTCACACAAAGCCACCTTGAGATTACTCATCAGCAGCCTGCTCGGCTTTGATGCGCGCGGATATCGCGACCGTCTCGACCAGTCTCCAGCCTGCCTGAACATCCTCGACTTCAAGGACCCCGTCCGTGCGCGTCTGATGTTGTTCAACGATGTCTCGCACTACGCCGATCAGCCGCTTCGGTCAGCAGAGCGGCTTTCGAAATGGTGGGATACGCCCAACGTGTAAAACCAATTTCCAGATCCACAACAAACGGCGCGAGGAAGATGGATCGCTCCGGCGATGGCGCCCGGGCGGAACCTCACGGGCAGGTGATGCTTCACAAACCTCATTAAATCACCCCTTTACTTTCTTTCGAACAATCACAGCTTTTTGTTTCTCCTGACTCTGGTGCTATACTTGATGGGGGTTAACTTCTCTTCCTAAAGCATAACACCCCCAAATTAATTGACGGAGTTTTACAGGGTCATTATCCACGCACGAGACGCTTGGTCTGTCGAACCTGCAGCATCCGGAAGTTCGTGCAGATCCCTATTCCTTCTACGCAGAACTCCGGTCTGAAGACCCCGTGCACTGGGACGAGTCAATGGGTTTTTGGGTCCTCACCCGCTATGCCGATATCGCCTCTGAGGGAGCGTACGGCGCGTTCCTGGCGGCCGGATTGGAATATCGCGGGGAATATGGCTTGACTGAAAAAGAGCTGATGGACTTCCACCGGCCGCGCATGCAGGCATTGATCGAAGCAGGTGCAGACCCTTCGACAGGCTCAGGGCAGTGTATTCTCGCCTGTGAAACGATTCCGAGTCTCGTTGAAGCGCGGGCAATTGCCAGGTTGCTAAAGGAATTTCCGGATATCACCGCCTGGGTGAGTTTCACCGCCCGCGACGAAAAGCATATTTCAGAAGGCCAGGTTTTCGCAGACTGTGTAAAGCAGCTTCAAGATCACCCGCAAATTGCCGCCATTGGAATTAATTGCACGTCGCCGGAATTTATTTCAGCGTTGATCCGCGCAGCAAAAAAGGCAACGGACAAGCCCATCCTTGTGTATCCCAACTCTGACGAAAGGTACGACGCGCGGAAAAACGATTGGAACGGCGATCCTGTCCTTGGATCATTTGGTGAGCAGGCCAGAGAATGGTACGCCGCGGGTGCGCACCTGATCGGCGGGTGTTGCCGCACCAGGCCTGAGGATATCCGTGCCATTGCGAGTTGGGCGAGAAGCTTGCGCTGAGCGCAGACGAAGCGAGGCGTTGCCAGTTAAGCCGCGCTTCGTCTGTGGGTCTCTACTTGCATTCGCCCCTCCGCTCAGCGCGAGAGAATCTTTTTATGGAGACATCACATGAAAGCAGTCCGCATGGTTGAAACCGGCAAGCCATTACAATTACAACAAATCCCCATCCCCTCCATCCGCGAAAAAGACATTCTCGTGCGCGTGCGCGCCGCAGGCATTTGTCACTCCGATGCGCACTATCGTGCGGGGCGCTCGAGCATGGGCATGATGCCAATCACATTGGGTCATGAAGTAGCTGGTGAAGTTGAACTGATTGGTCCGCAGGTAACGAACGTCACGGCGGGCGAGCGCGTCTGCCTGCATTACAACATTTCATGCGGCGAGTGCTACCATTGCAATACGGGTAATGAACAATTTTGTGACACCGTGAGGATGATCGGTCATCATGTGGATGGCGGCTATGCAGAATATATTGCAGTGCCCGAGCGCAACGCAATTCATTTGCCGGATGAAATATCCTTTGAGGAAGGCGCGACGTTGATGTGCGCATCCGCGACCGCGTACCACGCGTTGCACAAAGCCAGGGTTAAAACCGGTGAAACGGTGGCAGTTTTCGGCGTGGGTGGACTCGGCCTGTCTGCAATCCAACTGGCGAAGGCATCGGGGGCAATCAAAGTGTTTGCTGTCGATATCAGAATGGATAAACTGGAGCTCGCGTCGGAGTATGGGGCGATCCCTGTGGATGCAAGCCGGGTGGATGCCGTCGAAGAGATCCGCAAATTCACAAAAGGCAAAGGCGTAAACGTTGCACTGGAATTGATCGGTTTGCCGAAAACGATGGGCCAGGCGATTGAGTCGCTGGGCGTGATGGGGCGCGCAGTCATCGTGGGACTCACCAATCAGCCGATCTCAATTGACACGTACAATCAAGTGCTGGGTAAGGAAGCGGAAATCATCGGCTCGAATGATCATCTCTTACAGGAGCTGCCTGTGCTGGTTGACATGGCGCGGCGAAAGATATTGGATACCTCCCGCGTGATCTCACAGATCATTCCACTTGATGCAGATAAGATCAATAAAAGACTGGATGATCTAGAAAATTATACAGACGATGTACGGGCGGTGATCGTGCCGTGATGGCTTAGGCGCCTGAGACCCCGCGCGCCGTTCCCAGCGCCGAACGTATCATCAGAAACTCAGTGATATTCTCAGATGTGATCAGACCCACCAGTCTGCCGTCATGCGTGACAGGTAAAGTCTTTGAGCCTGACTCCTGCAAGCGCATCAGAGCCTTTTCAACCATGTCATGCGAATCAATCTCAGGCACGTCGCGATGCATCATCACCTCCGCGACCAGTGTGTTTTGACCATTCTTCGACAGAGCAGTGATGAATGTATCACGATCCAGGATGCCCACGACGCGTCCGTCCTCAACGACGGGGAAATCCTGCTGCGATCCGGCCAGGATCAATTCGACCACGCGAGCGAGGCCATCGGAAGGCGAGAGAATGTGAAAGTCGGTCTGCATGGCACGTGTGATGGGAATGCCGCCAAGCGAATGCCGCACCTGCACCATATTGGTCTCCTGCGCCGCGCCAATCCATACAAACAGGGCGATGAAGACCAGGAACGAGTTCGTGAACAGACCAATGAACCCGAACAGGAGTGCGATGCCCTGACCGATAGTGGCTGCGATCTGCGTTGCCTGGACGTATTCCAGTTTCAACGCCAGCAGGGCGCGCAGGACGCGGCCACCATCCATGGGGAAGGCCGGGATCAAATTGAACACCACAAGATAGACATTCACCACCATCAGACGTTCGACGAATGAGCCTTGAGTGAAGCTCATGCCCAGAACCGGGGTCAGGCCGTTTGTTAGCACAAGATACGAAATCAGGAGTGCAGCGATGACAACGTTTACAGCAGGCCCCGCCAGTGCGACCCACAACTCTTCAATCGGGCGATCAGGCAGGCGCTCAAGGCGGGCTACGCCTCCAATAGGGTAAAGCGTGATATCGCGGGTCCTGATGCCATACCTGCGGGCGGTTAGCGCGTGTCCGTATTCGTGGAGGACAACACACATGAACAGCGCAAGGATAAACAGGATACCGATAAGGACCTTGCTCCAATCCTGGTATTCACGCCAGTAGTTGTAACCAACCCATCCAAGGATCAGGAGGAAGGTGGCATGCACGTAAACATCAATGCCAGCAAAGCGCCCAAGTTTCCATTGCCATTTCATAGTCTCATCTCCTTCTCTAGAAGCTCTCCCAAACTAATATGAATCCCAGTTTAGCTGAATTCCGTTAGAATTCTGTAATAAATCATGCCTCGAAATTCGCCAACCAGACCAACGATAGCAATCGCTCTATGACGTTTAACGAAGATCGTGATAAATTTGTCTCTGCACCGTGACCTGGCTTTCTCAGCTTGTCCTGGCTTTCACCTTTGCAGCCTGGTGGAAGACGACACCCATCGCTTTTCCACCACCGTCTGTAAACGATCTACCATGATAACTTTTGCAATATCTTATCGTATCGTTAAGTAGATAGACAGGTAAGTAATGACTACTTCTGCCCAACCTATCAGAAAAACAGACGGAGACGAAGCCTTATCGTTAGGTAAACGGATTTTTTTCATTGTTCTTGTAGGTTGTATTCAAATGATCTATCTGCCTACCAGTTTTAGGACGACCGGCGGTATTGAGCCGAAACTGCCGATCGACATCTTCCCGGTCTGGCCTGTATGGGTCGTGCCCTATATGTTGTGTTATCCCCTCTGGTTGTTCAGCGTCACATGGGTTATTCTAAAAATGGAGGGCCGCCTGTTCCGCGCGTTGCTGGCGGCTTGTTTTCTCACGTTTGCAGTCGCGAATTTGATATTTATTTTCTTTCCAACCTATGTGCAGCAAATGACGTTCCAGGGAAATGATATATTTGTTTTTTTCCTGCGTATCATTCACGAAAAGTGGGGAAGGTACAGTGCCTTTCCCAGCGGCCATGTCTATATAACAACCCTGCTGGTTCTATTCTTCGGTCGCTGGTATCCGCAGCAAAGGTTTTTATGGATTCTGATTTTGATCTTGATTTCACTTTCCACATTATTTACAGGCCAGCATTACATTCTGGATGTGCTCGGCGGATATGGTATAGCTCTCGCCGGGTATTACTTCGGTTTGTGGTGGGCGGGATTTCTCCCTGCCCGCAATCGCCCCGTTAGTACACAACTATTGCTTCCCCCTCCTTGAATGGATTGCGGATTGCGGGAAACTGCTTTATAGTTTGAAGCATGAAACCGACAAAAATTACTCGACCCACATTCCCTCACGGCTATGTAGACAGGCCCGCCTCATTCCTGACCTGGGACTGGATCGCCACGCAGTTGACCGGGTCCAAAAATTACTGGCTTTGTTCCGTCCGCCCACCTACGCCTGAGGCTCCGGCTGGACGGCCGCATGTCATCCCGCGCTGGGCGGTTTATGTGGATGGAAAAATCTATTACGATGGCAGTCCCGAGACTCGTCACGCGCGGAATATTGAGTCAAACCCAAATATTTCTGTTCATCTCGAAAGCGGCACCGAAGCCATCATCCTTGAAGGCACATCCCGGCCTGCTGAAAAGCCTTCCCCCGAATTTGGAAAGAAACTGGCGCAAACCTATACGGATAAATACAAAGATCTTGGATACGCGCCCGAACCGAATCAATGGGACGAAGGCGGGCTGTATGTGTTTACGCCGCGCCAGTGCATCGCATGGTCGAAATTCAACGAGGACCCGACGAAGTTCCTTTTTGAAGAAGAGTAATGAAATGATCGTGAGACTGTGGCATGGCAGGGTGCCCGCCTCAAAAGCAGGAGCCTATCGCGAATTTTTGAATGCTCGCGCCATCCCAGATTACCGGTCAGTAGAAGGCAATATCAGCGTTCATATTCTTGAGCGGAGTGAGGGCGATATAACCCATTTCATTACGCTGACATTCTGGGAAGATGTGGACGGGATCAAAGCCTTTGCAGGCGATGAAGTGGAAACCGCGAAATACTATCCTGAAGACAGGGACTTTCTACTCGAGTTTGAACCGAAGGTCGTACACTACGAAGTGGTGGGACAATCGTAGATGTGGCTCTACATCATTCAAGGCATCGGCTACGGGTTTGCCGCGGCAGTTCAGCCTGGTCCACTCCAAACGTATCTCATCGCGCAAACATTGAGTAAAGGCTGGAAGATGACTCTCCCCGCCGCACTAGCTCCTCTGATCAGCGACGGGCCAATCATCGCATTTTGCCTTCTCATACTCAGTCAGGTTCCGTTATGGCTTCAACGATTTCTTTATATCGCAGGCGGATTGTTTGTTCTGTATCTCGCTTATGGCGCATATAAATCCTGGAAAAACTTTGATCCGGACATTCCCTCCACCGAAACAGGCATTCAGCAAAGTGTTTTCAAGGCTGCGCTGATCAACATCTTAAACCCTAATCCTTACTTCTACTGGACCCTGGTCACAGGCCCAATCCTTTTGGCTGGCTGGCGCGAGACTCCTATCAACGGGGTGGGATTTCTGGCAGGTTTCTACGTGACAATGATCCTGAGCCTGGGCACGCTGATCATTGTGTTTGGTTCAACGCGGCAGTTGGGGCCAAGGGTGAAACGTGCCTTGCTTGGGATTTCCGCGGTTGCGTTGTTTTGTTTCGGCTTGATTCAGCTGTGGAAGGGAACGATGAGAACCTGATGGAACTTTGAGGTCAGACACCGATTTGGTTATAATCCTGGTGGGAGGTACAAATGACTACCAAGAAAAGACAATATCTGCTTGCATCCCTTACCCTGATCCTCATTCTTGTTTCTTGTGCACCAGGGCAGGAACTGGAATCGGCAAGAACAGATCAAACGCCCCGCCTTGTTGTGATGTCTGCCTTCGATGCTGAATTAGCTGAACTTCGATCACAGGCTAGGATTACGCATACATATGTGATCAATGGGCGCACATATTACGCAGGGCAACTCGCCGGTAAGGACGTTGTGCTTGCTTTGAGCGGGGTTAGCATGGTCAATGCCGCAATGACCGCACAAACCATACTGGATCATTTCGAGGTCAGTGCAATTGTTTTCTCAGGCATAGCGGGTGGCGTAAACCCAGGCCTGAACATTGGGGATGTTGTTGTGCCTGCTCAATGGGGCGAGTACCAGGAACAGGTGTTTGCTCGCGAAACAGCAGATGGCTGGGAGACAGGTCAGTTTCGCTCCGACTTTGGAAACTACGACATGATGTTTCCTCAAAACGTCTCAGTTACGCGGAGTGGTGGAAAACCAGATGGGGAGGAGCAACTCTTCTGGTTTCCTGTCTCATCTGATATGGTGGACGTTGTTAGAAAGCTAACAGGTCAGGTCAAGCTCACAAAATGCACTACGGGGAAAGTCTGCCTGAATAATGAACCGAGAGTCGTTGCCGGCGGAAATGGAGTCAGTGGCCCGACTTTTGTAGATAACGCCGCCTACCGTGAATGGGTTTGGCAGGTCTTCCAGGCTGATGCACTTGATATGGAAAGCGCGGCAGTGGCGCATGTTGCATATGTGAACAATGTGCCCTTTATTGCTTTCAGATCATTGTCAGATTTGGCTGGTGGAGGCCCTGGAGCGAACGAAATTTCAACCTTTTTCCAATTAGCGGCCGACAACTCCGCAAATGTAGTGATCTTGTTCCTGGAAAAATTACCCAAACCCTGAAGAACCTGGAATTTTCCGCTTCAGCTTCCAAGGAGTCTGATCTCGGGATCGCAGAGGATGATGCGATGCAACCCGAGTGAGGTTACGTGTACGGATTCCACATTCAGATCTGCAGTATGGCAGGTGGCCGTAAAGTCCTGATGGACCCATTCATGCATGTATTCAGACTCATCAATCAAGGAAGCCACACCTGCCCACAGTGCAAACCAACGCGGATTGGCGGGAGTATGTGGCTCAATGATAACGATACGTCTGCGGGTAACTCGACGCAGTTCTTGCAGAACGCACAGCTGAATTGCAATAGGCATGTGATGAAACACCAGGGAGACCACGGAAATCTCAAAAGTGTTCTCTGCAAATGCCAGATCGGTTGCATCCATTTCCACCCAGGCAGATCTCAGGCCCGGGCTCTTGGTAACTGCACGTTTCAACATCCCTCGAGCAATATCGGTGCCTACAACTTTGGCACCCTGGGACGCAAAAGTAAGCGCCAGTTCACCGGTCCCGGTACATAGATCCAAAACTCTCTCACCAGTGCGCCAGCCGCTTAATATCATTGCTTTGCGGCGGGTTCCTCGGCGGATGAATTCCATCAAATCGTAGAAATACGCATAGCGGTTGTAATGATGCAGGATATGCCACCGATAATCGCTATTAACTTTTAAGGTTTGCATTGTGGCCAATGACTCCTTGTTAGGCTGCTTTGTCAATCACACCATGATGGCTGAAATTGGTACCCCAGAAGGGGAATTGCATTTCCTTTCCCATGTCGATGGATGCAACTTTCGCGGTCCTGACATTCAAATGATCGAAATCCTAGAATCGAGCTTCTCCTGCCTGTGCTCTCCCTGCAAACCGTAATTCGTGGACTGCCCCCATCTTCTCGAAGATTTGAATTGCGCGGGCAAAATGCTCCTTGCACGCATTTGGATCATCACGCAAATAAGATCCCAATTTAACGCGGATCAATCCTTCTTCATAAGGCAAATTGAATCTCTGAGCGGCTTCCAGGCCCTTACGCCAGGATTTGACAGCCGTTTGAGGTTTGCCCGTCAACTCCTCATACCAACCCTCATAATAATGAGCGTACGGCTGACCAATCGGGAAAACCTTCCGGAAGGCGCGCAGGAGTTTGAGCGCTCTTTCGGCGGACAATTTATGTTTCTCGGGAACCAATCCATGGCTTGGGCTCTGAAGCGTCTTTTCCCATAGCGCAAAATACACCTCAGCGACCGCGGCAAATCCAATATCCATGGAATAAACGGTTGGGGATATGTTCGCCGCCAAATCAAGAACCTTGCCTGCATAGGTGAGCGCCTTTTCATCCTGACCGAGACGCAAATTAGCCAGAGCAAGCTGTCCATTTGTATTGATCGAAGATGCAAGATTGGGAATCTCTTCCAGGATTTGAAGGGCCTCTTCAAGCATCGGCACGGCACTCGCTTCATTCCCGAGCCGAATGTTGATCGCAGCGACTCCCATTAATCCCCAACCCACTTGCAAAGGATTGCGCCTTTGGCGCGCCTCGCCTAGCAATACCTTCAGGATATTGATTGCATACTGAATATCGCCTGAGATCAGCGCGCTCTCGCCCAACACATCCATGCTATCTCCCCATTGACGATAATCGCCGATCTGCTCGCAAATCGCTTTGGCCTGCTCCGCCCTGGCGCGGACCTCATCCCACTTCCCGACCGTGATTTTATAGACGCTGGTCACCACGCCAACTGTGATCAGGTTGGATGGCTGGTTCACTTCTTTTGCAACCGCCAGCGCCCGCTCCACATAAGTCTCGGCAAGTGGATGTAGCTGCGCAAATCCGGCCAGAACTGCCATCCCCGTATAGGATGACGCCAACTCAGGGGATGGACCTGCTTTTTCGGCAGTGTTTATGAAACGAAGTATGCAATACACAATGGGGAGCGTCTCTTGAGAATAGAAGTAGATCCTACCCATCAACTCATAGAGCCGGGAGGCTTCAATGGCGACCTCCCGCTCACGTCCTTTAAGCGACCCAATAAAACGAGCTGGGAAATAACGGTGAAATACTTGTCGAACGATTTGCGGGAACAGACCGAGCGCAAACTGAGCACGGGATTCAGGGATGGGACTGCCCAATATCCGCAGGGCGGCGCGCACGTGCTTCTCACAATCGGGCAATGAACCAATTCCATAATGAGCCAGCCCTGCTCTGCTATGCCAGCGCGCCCTCCGAATTTGCTGATTACGAAGGGTCTGCTTGCCTTCGGGTTTTGGCAGTTTGGCTTCCCACTCAAGCGCCTGGTCAAAAAACTGGATGGCTTCTGCGTTGGCATAGTTTTCCATCGCCTGTTCGCCCGCCTTTTCAAGGTATTCCACTGCCTTCCTGATGGCATGAAGATTGCGAGCAGTCTCAGGTGTTTCAGCGGCTTGCGCCCAGTGATGGGCAAGCAAGGTGTAAAAGGATTTGATGTTCTTCTGGTTGCTCTGTTCGATCCATTCAGCCACCGCCTGATGCAACTGACGGCGTTGTGAATAGAGCATCAGGTTATATGCTACCTCCTGGGTAACGGCATGTTTGAAAATATAAGCAAGGTCGGGTGCTTCAGATTCGACCAATGTCAGGCTCAAGCGGGTGAGAGTATCCATGTAATCATGGAGCGCTGGCTTATCCGATTCGATGGGATGAACTGCCTGTAGCACCCGGAAGGCAAAGATACGCCCAATCACGCTGGCAACTTTGAGCGTCAGTTGCTCGGATGGGTCCAGGCCGTCGATGCGATTTGTGATGGCTGCTTGAAGCGTATCAGGAAGCGCGAGGTCTTCGAAATTCATGAGCCGCGAATCGACGCGGCACTCCTGATCCTCAATGATCAGAATCCCCGACTCGCGTAAAGCATATGCCAGCTCCTCCGCAAAGAACGGATGTCCCTCGGATTTTTCACGGATCAGCCTGCCGATCAGCGGTGGGATGGATTTCACTCCCAGGCGCTGGCACACCAGCGCTTCGACATCGTCGAGCAGCATCGCTTCCAGCCTGACCAGCCTGACATCAGGCGTATCCGCGATTTGCTTGAACTGAACAGGAATTGGGTCTGACAATGGACGGGTGTTAAGAGCAAGCAGAACCGGGCGAACTTTTTGTTGAACGTCAGCGAGCAATGCCCAGGACGCTGAATCGAACCAGTGCAGGTCCTCCATCACGATCAAAAGGGGCGCCTGCATCGCTTCATGATTGAGCAAACGGGTCAATAATTCGCGCGTGTTGCCTGCGCGGATCTCGCCAGACATCGCCGAAGTCAAATCATTGTCAGGCATTGGAACTGGCAGGATAACATCCATCAATGGAGCGTAACGAGCCAGGTCACGATCGACTTCCGTGAGTTTTTCAACAACCCGTGCTCGAATGAGGCTGCGATCTTTCTCAGTAAGTTCGGCATTGGCAGGGGCTTCTTCAATATCCAGGATCTTATTGAAGATCGGCCGCCATGCACGATACGAACTGGTCTTCTCGATGGCATCGCCGCCGCCAATGAACATTTTTACATGCAGGGTCTCAGCCTGGCGCACAAGGTCTTCGAACAAGCGCGATTTTCCGATCCCTGCTTCTCCTTGAAGGATGATCGATTGATGTGCGGCGCCACGCGTTAACTCCTGCAGGGCATTGGCAATCGTGGCCTTTTCTTCCTGGCGGCCGATCAATTCCGTGCTGGGACGGATGACGCTCTTCTTCACTTCAAGTGGATGGAAGACCGCCACCGGATCAACGCGGCCCTTTACCTGTTGAGGCGGGAGCGATTCGAATTCGATGACCTCCTTGGCGCTGTCGTACGTCGCGCGGTCGCACAGGATCGGGATGCCCTGTTTGTCAATAAGCATGAATTGGCTGCCTGCTGCGCCCATTAACCGGGCAGAGAGATTTACAGCATTCCCAATGATGGTATATTCGCGGCGTGAATCATTTCCGACCGATCCACAGAAAATGCGTCCGGTTGTGATACCGATATAACTGCGTACTCTCAGGTTGGTCAATTCCTTGCGAACCATGAGCGCTGACTGCACGCCGCGTGCGGGATCATCCTCATGAGCAAAAGGCGGCAAGCCCAGCGCAGCTACGATTGTGATACCTTTATCGTCAACATTGATCTTGTTGATGCTTCCCTCATAACGATAAACGGAACGCTGGACCAAACGCGCGATGTTTTGAGCAAATTCCAATTTCGTGTCCTGATCAAGATCAGGCAAATTGATGAAGAGGATGGTCACGCGTCTTAATTCCGCGATCCAACTGCTCTGGCCGGCGGTCAGGCGGTTGATGATCGCCCCAGGAATGTAAGCCCGCAATGAATTCTCTGCTCCATCGGGGATGTTGAGCTTCTTGTTCGAACTAAAAATGGAGGAGGGTTTGTTCAGCGCATCCAGTCGCCCGCCTTGTGCAATCGCCTCTTTAAGTTCAAATTCGATCGGGTGGGCATAACAATCGTTCCTGATCAATTTCCAGGCCGAGGGAGTGACCAGGATATCACCCGCTTTTGCCAGACTATTGGCGATACCTAACTCAACCAGAGGATTACCTGTGAGCAGGAATTCCCAGCGGTTGAATACGCCCCCTACATGGGCTGTGCTGACTCTGCCGGTGCTGACAGCAAGCTTGAGATAAAGATTCGCGTCTTCAGCTTTATAGTTGGTGAGGCGTTCACGGATCTTGATGGCACATTCAGTGGCGCGCATCGTCCATTGCCAGTGGTCAGCCCTCGAAACGGAATCAGCTGTCCCCAAATCTGAAACGATGGGCCACACGGCGATGACCGCATCGCCCGCGAACTTCACCACATCCCCTCCATAATCATGAATGATATCTATCAACTGTCCGAAATATTTATTCAGAATGCGCGCGAGGCTCTCCACACCCGTGGGACCTTTTTCAGCCAGTCGTTCCGTGAGAAGGGTAAAACCTGAAATATCGGCAAAAAGAAGGGCAGCCTGAATTTCCTCCGCAACAGGCGATTCGATCGGCGATGGGTCTGCAATCACTCGATTTTGAATGAGTTTTGGTACATAGCTGGCGAGTACCTCCGTCAGCGCAGGGTTGGACATGCAATGCTCCTGGTTTTCGCTCAATGACAAATTGACCGCAAGTATAATACACCCTATTATGTTTCTTTGAAAAGGGATATACGCAGAAAACCCCGGTATTGAGTTTTAGGTGTTATCAAGGCGAAAGACTGCCTCTTAAGGTGGCGTCTACAGGCTTACCGAATCGCCAGCGGGTAACGATTATTGATTTGGAACCCAGAGATGCAGGTTGGTCATTTCACAACGAGTACCATAATCTCTGTTGGTGCCTGAAAGCACGGTCAGCCCCAGATTGCCAAGCATCGGCCTGCTTTGTGCGAGCGTATATTCACCCACCACTTCGCCATCCACGAGCACATAAGCATAGGTGCCTTTGACAATTAGCGTGAAGTCGGCTTCAGCAGGGTAGGCAAATTTCACACGCCCCGTCCCGCGGGTTGTCCCCACGGGTTTTGAATAGCCAAGCCTGAGATCTGTTATTAGGAAGTAAACCTTCGCTCGATCAAGGAATACGGCATAGTGATCGCGATTCTCTTGTAAGGAAAAAATAAAACCGCAGCCGGAAATATCTGAATTTTGAAAGGCGGAGTCCCATTTGAAATGGCCGCTCAGGAAGAAGTCACTGGCTGACTCCTGAAGCGGAAGCCAGTTATACCAACCTAACTGTGCCCAGTCGTAATTGAAATCATCAAGCTCTTTCAACCTGCCGTTCGTGGTGGCTAGGTAACCTTTATCAAAGTATGTCTGAACTTCAGCGTTCAGCTCCTCGGCGCGCTGTGTAGCTAACAGGTTAGGCGTTGGTGTTGGTTCGGGAGTCGGCGAAGGCCTGGGGGTATTGGTTGGAACAGCGCTATTGGTAACCGTCGGTTCGGGTGTGCTGGTAGGGGTGGGCTGAGCAGTTCCACAGGCGAGTGAGACCAGAATTAACACTAAGATAGAGGAGAGAATAGG
>DATDRD010000079.1:0-6530 GCA_035291925.1 Anaerolineales bacterium | reverse complement strand
ACCGACACGCAAGGCGTCTCTCATTCGCTGGCTGAATATCGCGGGCAAGTTGTCCTGGTCAATTTGTGGGCGACATGGTGTCCGCCCTGCAAAGAAGAGATGCCGACCCTGCAAGCCTTTTACGACAAGTATGAAAAGAATGGGTTTGTGATTATTGCGATCAATGACGGTGACCCGACAGCAGATGTTTTACAGTTTGTAAAAGATTACGGATTGACCTTTCCTGTCTGGCTTGACCCAACCTATATCGCGACAGAACAGGCATTCAAGACCTTGAATCTTCCCAGTTCATTCGTGATCGACCGGGAGGGAACTACCCGATTGATGTGGGTTGGCGGTATCAGCCGCGGGATGCTAGAAAAACATGTGACCCCTCTTATCATGGAGAAACAATGAAGGCAACCCTGCACTGGAAAGAAAATATGACATTCATTGGCATGCCGGATTCTGGATTTCCGGTCCAAATGGATGCAGATTCCTATTTTGGAGGAACCAATAACGGCGTGCGCCCGATGGAAATGATCGCGTTGGGTCTTGCAGGCTGCACTGCGATGGATGTCCTCTCCATCTTGCAGAAGAAGCGTCAGAATGTGACTGGCTTTGAAGTGAGGGTGGATGCACCGCGTTCAGCAGATCATCCAAAAGTATTCACCAGTGCGGTTATCAATTATGTTGTCATGGGAAAGAATGTGGCTGAGGCGGCAGTCTTGCGTGCAATGGAACTTTCCTTCACAAAATATTGTCCCGTGCAGAAAATGCTCGAAGGGGCATTCCCGATGGATTTGCATTATGAGATTTATGAAGATGAAGGAAATGGAACGCGGCGATTGACATCCCAGGGGAACTGGCAGGAAGCGTTCCAAGCGTAGGAGGGCTTACAATTATCTTGCTTCCGAGATCACATGACTTTGGAAGTCCGAGCATTCGCACGCGATCACAGTCGCGGCGCCGCGCGTAAGCGTGCCTTTATATGCTTGTGAGCCGTTATGCACCACCCAGCCTTCGAGATTAAATGCAAGGGGGCCATCGGCAAGAATCCACTCACCATTATATTTTCGAGCAATGTGAACGTGAGTGCCTGTGACATGACCGCCTTCGCAGGAGGGATAACCGATAGGCTCGCCGGCTTTCACTTCCCTGCCCAATGGTACCCGGCCTCCGGCAGCTAAATGCAGATGATACAGGATCCAGCCTGTTCGTTCATCGCCATCTTTATCGAGATCGATCACTGTCCCGTCCACATCAGAACGCAGGATAAGACCATCTGCCATTGCGGTCGCGTATTGATCCGGGTCAACCGTATTACAGCCGGATTTTTCAGAGGCCGGGGCAAAGTCTATGGCTGAGAATGGTTCACCTGAGCCCCAACCGGTGTGGGGACCGCCGGTATATGCCCATAAATGACCGGTAACGAAAGGGAAGCGCAATTCAGGCTGCTGAAGACTGCCGGGCAGGATGATAACGGATTGAGCCCAGGGATCACCGAAAAAAGTCTGATAAACGCGTGCCAGGCCCTCGGGTCCGATTGCAGCGTAGTATTTATCCGCAGAATAGAGCCTTGAAAAGTAGTATTGAAGAGCCACCGAGCCCGCGTTTTGCCAGGGGTCCGGTCGGAACAAAGAGTCATCTGGTAATTCAATTTCCGTTAGTTTTCCAGCACGCCAATTGTAATATCCGTTATTCAGGGTGTTGGCTGCGATGACGAGTTGAAGATAAGGAGTTTCGTAATTAACACGCCGGAAGCCAAGCATATATTTTCCGGCTGGCGGCTCGGCTTGTGTAAGTGCGCCGCTTTGATATTCAAGGATTGCAAGCAATAACCGCGGGCTGATGCTGTAATTGGTGGCAACATAATCTACCGCCTCAGCGCCAGAGCGCATCTTTTCTCCCGCATAGACGCGGTAATTTTTGAGCCAGCCGGAGATTGACGAAACAAACGCCGATGTACTGAAACCGATCTGCGCCGGGCCATTGACAAAGGCGTGGTCAGGAAGGCTCTGATAGGCTGTGCCCCATAACGGAAGATAATAAATGGGGATTTTCATCGGCAGGCCGGGCGGCATGGTCGTCGCTTCGCGCGGGATGATGGGGTTGGCTTCCATGATTTCTTCGACCGTCGTGTTGAAGCGTGCTGCCAGGGCAGGGAGGGTGTCTCCATTTTGCGCGATGTAATCCACGAGTTCGCCCGGTCTGTATTCCGGCCGTCCTGAGGTCGGCGCAGGAATCGGAGTCGGGGCAATCGGCGTGATCATATTTTCAATGCTGCTGTTCCTCGCGCGCGGGGCGCAGGACGATATTGCAATTGAAATAATGAGAAGTAAAGACAAAAAACACAGAGTCGCCCTTTTGCCTCTGTGCCCGGGTATCGATCTGACTTTCATAGTTTGTTTCATTCGGGAATTATTCATCTTCTTCGCGGAAGATCAGGGATCGCAACTGCCCGTATAGATCAGCAGTAATTACTTTGTCGCCTTTGACAAGTTTGCCTTGATAGGGCTTTTCGCCCGCAATGACGGTCCATCCGCTCAGGACGAATGGGATTGGACCATCCGCGCTGACCCATTCGCCATTGTATTTACGCGCGAAATGCAGGTGTGTGCCGGTGGACATTCCGCCCTCGCACGATGCATGTCCGATGAAATCGTTTATTTCAACCCACTGTCCCTTTGCCACGCGGTCTTGCGTGGCAACATGCAGATACAGGATATTCCACCCTGTTTGCTCAGAACCGTCACCGTCCATATCGACAACCACAACGCCGTGCCCCGAGCGAACCACCAGACCCGGAGCAGCAGAAAGAATCCACTTGAAATTAGCATCACAACCGGTTGTGGCACTTGCCGGAGCAAAGTCCAATGCTGCCAGAGGGCCATCATGCTCCCAGGCACTGTGCGGCCCTCCGGTGAAGGCCCAGGCTGCATGAGTTTCAAAGGGCAGAACCATCTCAGGCTGGTTGATACCTGGCGGGAAGATAGGACCGATCGCATCGGCGCGCGACCACGGATCGCCGAACATATTCTGGTAGTACGATGCAAAACCGCTGGTCTGATCCATGATCCTCAGCCATTCATTCAGGCTGTGCTGGCGTGAGAAGAAGTACATAAGACCAACAGTCCCGGCATTTAGAGTTGGATCGATGCGCAGAGTGTTGCCGTCGTTGAAACGGATCTCTGTAAGAGTCCCTGAACGCCATCCATAGTAGCCCGTGGATAGCTGGTTGATCCCCCATGCAATTTGCAGGAAGACCCCCTTGTTGCGGAAGTTCTCGTAACCCAACGGGTAATCAATGCGGAAGTCGTTCTCGGGTTTTCCGCGCACCCAGCGTGATTCATAATCGAGAATGGCGAGCAGCAGACGCGGGTTGACCGAGTTCTCGTACGCGATTCGCTCGATGGCGCCCGCCCCGCTGGTCCAGCCTGTGGAGCCAAGATACTCACGATAGGTGGAAAGAAATCCGCCCGCCTCCTTGACATACGCGGCAATATCGAAATCCACAGCGGTTGCAGCAAAGACAACTTCACCGTCAGGCAGAAGCTGCAGTGCGGGCGTATATGGAACAGAGCGGTCAAGAACATCGGGGATGATTAATAATGTGCCGGGATCGAGAAGTCCCTTTTCTGGCAGGATCTTTGGAGAAGCGATCTGGGTCACATCCACCCCGAACCTGTTCGCCACGGCTGGAAGCCAGTCTCCGCTTTGAGCGTAATACAGTATTGTTGGATTGTTTCCCTGGGAGGCAGGTGTGCTGTCGATCTGGGATGCGACTTCCTGCGTAACAAATGCCTCATTGATCGGGGTGGGTGTAGGCGTGATGCTGGCTTCAAGCGTTGATGGAACAACCGGTATGGGAGTATCCGTAACGATGCTTTCCGGTATCGGTGAGGAGAGAGGCTCAATTCCACCCGGCGGAGTCGGAGTTTGATATTGCCCCCACAGCGATGCACTCCCGCCGCAGGATGCCATCGTACAGGATATGGCAATTAAAAGAACGATGGTTCGTTTCACAATGGATCCGTGAGGGGAATTATACCTGTATTGATTATTTGCTAATTAAGAATGTTGGTTGAGTAGGCGGCGGGTTTCGATACGGTCTGCGACCTACTCAACCATCGCCGCCGTACACTTGCACCGCACTGCGTTTGGTGCAGTGCGGGTGTCAAAACCAACGAATTTCATCTTGAAATCTGATTCAGATTCTCAAACACACCCTCCCACGCTTCGATGACGGTGCCGCCGCGTGTGAGGTAGCCGTCGTACTCGATCCCGTTGCCGCTGGAGACCCAGCCGTCCAAATTAAAGGGAAGATTTCCATCTGCAGGAATCCATTCGCCATTATATCGCCTTGCAAGATGGAGGTGCGTGCCGTTCGAAAAACCCCCTTCACAGGATGGGTGTCCGATGATCTCGCCAGCATAAATATAGGTATTGGGCTGAACGCGGTCGCGCGTTTCGATGTGCATGTAAAGGATAGTCCAACCGGTTTGTTCGTATCCATCGTTGTCCAGGTCCTGGACGACTGCGCCATTCTCTGCTCGTACGATGAGTCCGTTGGCAATCGCGACCACCCACGCGTCGCTTGAGACGCAGCCCGCCGCTTCACCGGGAGGGGCAAAATCGAGCGCAGCCCACGCTGAGCCGGAATCCCAGCCTCCATGCGGGCCGCCGGTGAACGACCATGTCGTCCCTCTTTCGATAGGCAACTGCATCGGAGGCTGGATCAGGTGCGACGGTGGAAGTGAAGCGATGTCATAGTCGAATGGATAGCCGAAGAGCTCGTTATAGGTTTCGAAGAATCCCAGCGCGCTGACATCGTAATCCCAGAACGGCCGGTTATTGAACAGTGAAAGAAAATATTGCATGCCCGCCGTGCCCGCGTTGATGGTCGAGTCGAGCGGCACATAGCTGCCATCATTCAACGGCAAAGTGGAAATCGCACCGGCACGCCAGTAGTAATAACCGCGATTCAAATTATCGGCTGCCCATGTGGCCTGCCTGTACAGCCCTGCATAATAATCATCAAAGAACCCAAACGGATAATCCACATTTTGAGGCGTGGGATTGGTCACCCACCCGCTTCGATATTCGACCAGAGCCAAAAGCAAACGCGGATTGACCGAATAACTTTGCGCGACGCGCATAATGATCTGCGCGCCGCTCAGAGTTTCGCCGTCCACATTCTGTGTGTAATTTGCAAGATAACCACCGTGGTTTTGCAAAAAAGCCAGCACATCGAATTGTACGCTGGCTGGCCCAAACACCAGTTCTGAATCAGGGATGACCTTGAACGACGAACCCGGGTTGGGATCTGCCTCGATCGGCGGGATCTCCAAAACGGTGCCGATGGAAAGGATGCTCGCTTCATTCAAACCGTTGGCCTGCATCAGCGCCTCAAGCGAGATCCCGTAGGCTCGCGCGATGCTGCCGAGTGTATCCCCGGCCTGGACCGTGTATTGATCCAGGAAGTCGCGCTGTGTCGGAAGCGGATGAGGCATGTCGGGCGTTGGCGTTGTGAATGTTGAATTTGATTTGCGCGCAGGAATTGCCACGGAGATCGGAGCACGCGTCGGTGTGGGGCCTGCTGGTCTTGTGGCGAGGACATTTTCACCGACTGGAATCGCCCCGGGCGCGCTGGTCCCGTTCAAAGGCGCGAAGGGATCGTAGGTTGGGTATGCATCTGATGGGCTCGAGCTGGAGCAGGAGGCAATCAGGAGTGTGATAAGTAAAACATGAGAAGTGACGCGCTGCAGGACGGAGGATGTAGTGCGGTGCATGGAAGGATTTTACCAAACCTGCACCTGGAATGGACAACGAGCAATATACTTGCATTGCGCGTTGTTCTGGCGCAGTACCAGGTTAATTCGCCGGGCCAGCTTTCCTATTTAAGCCTCTTCTTCATGTGAATGCCTGTGATTTGATATCCCATTTTCTTGTATAACTCCTGGGCTGTAATGTTATCTCCAAAAACATGCAGGCCAACGGATTGAACCTCAATTGACTTGAGTTTTTCATCCAAAGCCACTAATGCCTGTTTGCCGTAGCCTTTGCCGCGAGATGACTCATCAATGATGAAATCGTAAATGAAAGCCTTTTGATCTTTCACCTGCACCCATAACAAGCCGATCTTGTTGTCATCGGTTTCATCAACGATCGAAAACAGGAATTGGTCCTGAGAGTTGACACCCTCAGGCAGTAGCTGTTCAAATTCCTTTTTCGATCTTTCCAGTGCTTCTTCTGCAGACCAGTTTCCGTTTCTGACATGGTCTTCTGCGTACTCACGAATACCGCGTTCCAGATAAAGGTTCAAAATCTTCCTATTGCATTTGTACAAGTCTAACCATGGCATTTCTCCAAGTTGTCATTGTATCAAACAAAAAGCGAGTGAAGTTAAGTGGTGATTACCCACAAGTCTGAAAATGGCGGAGTTTCGAGCGTTTTACATATTTGAGGCTGTTTTTCAGCCCCCAAATATGCCGTTGTCAAGGACTTGTGCCGCCCAAATGTGGGGGCGCGAAAGATGTGGGTAATCACCA
>DATDRD010000078.1:0-2929 GCA_035291925.1 Anaerolineales bacterium | reverse complement strand
TCGATTTCATTTTCCTGCGCGGATTGTGTGTACTCCAACATCACCGCCGCGTCCGCGCCGAGTGGCAACATACCGCCCGTGTGGATCAATGCACACTGACCCACGCCAAGTTCGAACGCGGGTGCGTCTCCCATTGGGACCTCACCGATCAATGTAAGATAGGCAGGCATCGAGTCGCTTGCGCCAAACGTATCGCTAGCTCGGACGACATACCCGTCAACCGTTGTCCGTTGGAACTCAGGAAGCGGATGCGGCGCAACAATGTCCTCCGCGAGGACGCGGCCGAGAGAGGAAGTAACGTCAATCGTCTCAGAATCAATGATCGGCGCAGGAAGATGCGAGAGCAGGAGTTCTCGCGCTTCGTCGGGAGGAAGAAGGGTCAGAAACTCGGGCATTGTCTTATCGAAGCCAAAAGGTCAGGCTTAAAAAATAGACGGTAAGCCCAAACACGGAGAGGGCAGTCACGGTCAGGAGAATCCAGTTGGGAGGCGCGCCAAGCGCAAGGCTACGAAGCTGGTAAATTTGGAAGAGGGCGAAGGGAAATGTGAGGAATGCCGGCCAGAGAAGTGAGAGCGAAAGGCCAAAAGCGGGCGAGGCCAGAAAGAAAAGATAAGCAAGCAAAACAAGAAGATGATGCACTGGCACGACACGCTCCCAGCCAAGGCGCGTGAGAAACGTGACGCGCTCGTATTTGCGATCAGATGCAAAGGATGGAAAATCCATGACGATGAAATATGCAAAGGCCAGAAAAACAAGCGGAATTGTGAGTATTAGAAAACGATGGGTTTCACCAGTTTGAAGAATGTATCCAACCGACGGAAATACATATGCCATGTGCGCAGCCAGCAGAAATTCACCAAAGCCGCGGTTGATTAGGCGAATGGGAGGGATGGAGTAGGCGAGCACGATGGCGAGGGAAAGGAGAAGAAAGAAGAAGGAGGCAGGGGTTAGGCGATTGCCGTTATAGAGAAGAAAGGCAATCACGGCGTTTGCAGTAAGAGCGGCAATTGAAACATAGAGCGCATTGTTACGGAGAGTCAGCCTGTCTTTGAGAGTTTCGTCTTGTACGATGGGTTCATTTACAGGTCGAAAGACCTCGGCCAGCAGGTTCATACTAATTTGCGCGAGCAGAACGGCTGCAAGCCCCAGCCAGAATGAATCCGTGCGAAAAGGGTTGCCGAGGTAATTGGCAATACTCGCACCGAAGAAATAAGCCAGCGCGGCGAGGATGAGTTGGATGGGACGGGAGAGGCGGAAGAGAGTACGGATCATCTTGTTCCAAATTATTTATGCAAATATGCATCCAATCGATCTACAGCTTGCGCAAGATTCTTTCTTCCCAGCCCGAGACGGAAGTGGTTGTCCGTATCATCATAAATTGAACCCGGCAATAACAGAACACCTGCTTCACGGACGACCTGATCACAGAACGATTCTACATCACCGGCAAGATAGTGCGGGAAGGCCATCGAACCTGCGCGCGGACGCACCCATGAAAACAGATCAGTATGACGGGAAAAGAAATCATCGATCACATTCAGGTTGTGCTTGATGATCGCCAGGTTTCGTCCTATTAACTTTTGCCGATTCCGCATTGCAACTTCAGCGAGAAATTCACTCGGCGCCGAATTGCATATTGTTGTGTAATCCTTGAGCGCGGCCATCGCATCGTACACTTTCTTGTTTTTCGTGGCAACCCATCCGATGCGCAGGCCCGCGAGCCCATAGGTTTTGGAGGTTACGCCAAGTGAAATTGCATGGTCACCCAGGTCACATGCGGCCGGGAGGCCAGTCGCGGGATCATATTCAGATTCCCTGTACACCTCATCCGAGAATAAGAGCAGATCATTTTCTTTCGCGAACTGGTGCACGGCATCATAATCGGCGCGGGACATCAGGTAGCCGGTCGGGTTGTGAGGTGTGTTGATAATAATGGCTTTGGTGTTCGTACGGAGCAATCCGGGCAATTCGTCCGGGTCAAGTGCCCAGCCGTTTTCCTCGCGCGCCAACCATAGACTCACATCACAGCCCGCGCCGCGTGCAAGTTCCGCAAGGGATTGATATCCTGGTGAATGGACGATGACATGGTCACCTGGCTGAAACATGGCGAACATGAAGAGATAAATCGCCTCCTCCGCGCCCGTGTGAACGAGAATCTCTTCGGACTGGATTGTTTCGTAGAGATTACAAATCTCTTTTCTCAGCGTTGGGCTTCCCTGCGATTCGGTATATCCCAGCCAGACGTTTTGAAATCTCTCCGGCGCGCCCTCTTCCACGGCAAGCAAATCCGCAACGGACATGGCCTCACAGTCCGAACTGCAGAGTAGATATTCGGTAGTGAATTCGTATTTGGCAAAGTAGCGTTCGAGTTTGAAGGGCGGGAGGTTCATGATTGACATATTATTTCATAACCTTCTTCATATCACGATAATGAAGTTGATTATGCAGATATAACATCTTTATCATTTCGCGGATCGTTGTCATTCCAAGAAAAGGATGCCTTCCCAGTTTTTCCAGGTCTGCTTCGGATAAAGTAGAGGTCCATGCAATCGATTCAGCGCGCCCAGATTTGTATTGTTCGAGCAATTCCTGTGGGGTCGAGTCTTTCATCCTTGCCTGCATACTGGCGTTATAACGGTCAATCGAAAAATCCTCCGATGAGCCTGCGCCCCCCTGACGGATCTGTTCGAAGAGTTTGACCAGTCCGCGTTCGGAGGTCACAAAATGCGAAAGCACATTGCGAATCGTCCAGATTGCGCCTTCGGTGTAGACTTCGGTCTGCCATTGCTCGTCGGAGAGACCAGCAAAGATGGCGACAAACTTTTCGCCTTCAGATTTCAACTTCTCAGCGAGTTCGGTGATTTCGGACATAAAATGCTCCCGGTGATGAGATCCTAAAGGTCTTCCCTGCAAATTGCTTTGCCTTCCG
>DATDRD010000077.1:0-3302 GCA_035291925.1 Anaerolineales bacterium | reverse complement strand
TCGTCAGTATATTGTTAATTGCTCTTCCATTATGGCAATCTCGTAGAGATCTCAACCTGGCAATTACAAACGGCTATACTACATTCGTCAGGCGCGACCACATCTACCCGATATTCGCTCCCGACAAAGCCATTCGCGATGCAATGAAAATCACCAATCGCGTCGAAGAGGATGCAATCGTATTCGCGAATTGGGATAAGTTATACAGTTATATTTACACTGCACACATTGAAGAAGGCAAAACCGGCATCGCATTCCACGAAGTGACGATCACCGACAACCCTGCCCTGGCGCAATCAGCACTTGCATATATTGACGCCAACATCGACGTACGTCCAATCTACTTTACGGTCTTCATGCCTGAATTAACTGAATACTACCAAGTGGAACAAATCAACGATACACTTTATCGTATCCGCAGGAAATAATGCATACCAAACGCTGGGTGATCGCACCCCCCATTACTTCACAAGCCGACGAAGCACTTGCCAAGTTCCCGCCCATTCTCAGGCAGATCGTATTCAACCGCGGCATGGGTACGGATGCTGAAGCGCGCGCCTTCCTCAAAGCCGAGCCGAATTCCAACACCGATCCCTTCCAACTGATTGGCATGGCTGCCACTGTGGATCGGATCCGCTACGCGCTCGATCATAACGAGCCGATTGCGATCTACGGTGATTATGACGTGGACGGGGTCACTGCCACTGCGCTGCTTGTAGATGCGCTTCGAGCACTGGGCGCGGATGTGCGCGGCTACATCCCCAATCGCTTCGATGAAGGGTATGGCCTTAATACCGATGCGCTGGACTCTCTCAAGGCGGACGACATCAAACTGGTCATCACTGTGGACTGCGGCATCCGGTCCCCGGACGAAGCGCTTCACGCGCGGACCATCGGCCTGGATCTCGTTATTTCAGATCACCACCACCCTGACGGCGAAAACCTCCCCCCCGCCTTTGCAGTCATCAATCCCAAGCAACACGGCGATCCGTATCCCGATAAAGACCTTGCCGGGGTTGGCATTGCTTACAAGATCGCGGAGGCTTTGATAAGCACTCAGCACTCAGCACTCAGCCTTCAGCTCGATGATCTTCTGGATTTGGTTGCATTGGGGACAGTAGCTGATCTTGCCCCTCTCGTCGGCGAAAACAGAGTCCTTGTTCGTAGAGGTCTCAGGCAAATCCGCGCCACAAAGCGGCAGGGACTCTATTCCCTGGCAGGCGTCGCGGAGATGAAAATAGACAAGGTCACTGCTGGCAACATTGGTTTTATTCTTGGCCCGCGCTTGAATGCTTCGGGCAGACTCGAATCTGCACTCGCATCATTTGAGCTGCTGACAACAACTGACTTTATGCGCGCAGGCCAGCTCGCGCAACAACTCGATGTGCAAAATCGTCAAAGGCAGGGGCTGACCCGCTCGATGCAGGAACAGGCCGAATCAATCGCCATGAGCGAAGACCCCGAAGCGTTTCTACTCTTCGCCGCGCACGAAGATTTCAACCCTGGGGTGGTCGGGCTGGCTGCTTCGCGGTTGACTGAAATCTATTATCGTCCTGCGATTGTCGCGGCGAAAAATGCAGAAGAGACGCGCGGTTCCTGCCGTTCCATCCCTGAGTTCCACATCACCGACGCGCTCGATCAATGCAAGGATCTGCTTGTCCGTCACGGAGGTCATGCCGCAGCAGCAGGATTCACGGTTAAGAATGAGAACCTGCCAGAGCTGGTAACACGCCTGAAAGCCATCGCAAAGGATCAACTCGGGGAGAAAGACCTGCGACACACTCTCTCGGCAGATATGGAAGTGTTGCTTTCGGACTTGAACTTCGAGGTGTTGAAACATCTCAATTATCTGGAGCCAACCGGTTATGGCAATCCTGATGCGACCTTCGTCTCGCGGAATGTGAGAGTCAAATTTTCGCGCACGGTCGGTTCAGATGGAAAACATTTGAAGTTGACGCTCGAAGATGAGCGCGGCTCAGCCTTTGATTCGATTGGCTTCCGCATGGGACACCTGAAACCCACCTTGCCTCCGCGCCTGGATGTTCTGTATCGCTTCGAATCAAACGAATACAATGGGCGGACTTCTCTGCAGCTGAACTTGAAAGATGTGAAGGCGACAGGGATGCCTGATTGAGAAAACGTCCCGCAGGCTTGTCCTGAGCATGGCGAAGGATCTAACTGCGGGACGTCTCTCATTTTGCATTCAACTCATCTTCCCGTTCAGGGATGGTGAAATTCTTGATCAGGGAATAATCCGTCAACCCATTGAAGTTTCTATTCAGCCAGACGCCGAGACTCCACAACCAGGGGATGATCCACATCCGCCTTGGGCGGCGGACCAATTTCACCACCGCCTGAGCGACCTGCTCCGCGGTGAGCAACATGAAACGCGGTGTGGTGTAGCCGGTCTTGCGCTTGATGCCCGCATGCTGCCCAAATTCCGTTGTCACGCCGCCGGGGTAGA
The DNA here is from genome assembly GCA_035291925.1 of Anaerolineales bacterium. GTDB lineage: Bacteria > Chloroflexota > Anaerolineae > Anaerolineales > Villigracilaceae > Defluviilinea. The sequence goes on along the minus strand of DATDRD010000077.1, from coordinate 838 downwards.
TCATGGAAACATCAATCCCCCACGGTTTGACTTCGCGCCGTAAAGCCTCGGAGAATCCATGCACTGCATGCTTGCAGGCCGCGTAGATCGTGTATGTGGGAGTCGCCACCAAACCAGCCATGGAGCACATGTTGATAATGCTCCCGGAACGCTGTTTGATCATAACCGGAAGAGCCTGGCGTGTGGTCTGGATCACGCCCATCACGTTCACGTCGAACTGCCCCTGAATATCCTTCACAGGGTCAAGTTTCTCCAGCCAGTCGATGCGCCCAAAGCCGGCATTGTTGACTAGCACATCAATCCGCCCATATTTATCGAGGGTCTGCTTAATTAAGGATTGAATATCTTCGAGTTTGGAGAGATCGGCCTGTACGACAAACGCTTCTGCCCCTGTGCTCATTGATGTAATTTCCTTTGCAAGCGCTTCGAGTCTGTCCACGCGGCGGGCGGCAAGCACCACCTTTGCCCCCTCCCGCGCAAACTGGCGGGCGGTCGCTTCACCGATCCCGGATGAAGCGCCAGTGACAATGACGACTTTACCTTTAATGTCCACGTGATCCTCCTGGTAACGATAAAGATGGAACGATAGTTCAATCTTACCGCAAAGTATGCGAGTTTATCGCACAGTCTTTAGCAGAAGTGGGCCAAAAGTTTATAGCTTTCGGATCACGAAGACTCTCATGGTCCCCAGCGCGGTTGATAATCGCAATAGTCGTTATCCGTCAGTCGGCGCAGGTCGGTTCCATCGACGCGGATGATGTAAATTTCGCATCCATGGTCATCGCCATATTTATCGAAATAAGCGGTGAAGGCCACCCACTTGCCATCGGGTGAAAAC
>DATDRD010000076.1:0-2820 GCA_035291925.1 Anaerolineales bacterium | reverse complement strand
ACGGCTTCGAGAGCCACAAAGGCAAAGTGGTTGCGTACGCCAACGCACGGACGGGTGTGCCGGGTAAATCCACGACTTCGAATTTCTGAGCTTCCATCACCGCCAGGCATTCGCGCAACATATCAATTTCAAGTCTAAATAAATCCTTATTCGCAAAGACCTCGCTGGCCGTCATATCCAGGATCGCAGAAGTTGGATTGGCGATGAGATTGGTCAACATCTTCGACCATTTCATGCTGGCGGCATCGTCGAACAAGCGCGAGTTGAGGTAAGCCCGGTCCAATGCCGTATTCAGTTTTTCGGCAAGCGGATGTCCCTTTGCGATGCCAATTCCGCGCAGTTTCTCCAACACAATATCCCCGGCGGCGCGGCGGCCGATGGCAGATGTCACGGTGCCGTGGATCACCTTATCCCTGCCTAATGCTTCTGCGATGGCCGGTTCGTTATCCACGCCATTCGAGAGGCACAGAATGGGCGGCATTTTGTCTGCAAAGGGCTTTATCCCCTCCATCGCGGCTGAAGTGTCGAAAGACTTCAATGCAAAGAGAGCCGCGTCAAAAGGTCCGTAACGAAGCGCTTCCTCCAACGTGGAGACAATTACAAAAGAAGCTGAGTCAATCCGGGAGGCATCCCTCAGCTTTTGCCGTTTGTCCAAAGTCAGATCGAGTCGCAGCCCACGTTCACGCAACTCCTCCACCACCCTGGGTTGTTCCACAAAAACGACTTGATGACCTGCGAGGGCCAGGCTTCCACCAATATATGTGCCAATTGCCCCGGCTCCAAAAGTTAATATTTTCATCCTGCCACTGAGAGGATTAGATGAATCAGATAATGCCACGGTACATTCACTCGTATTTCAAGGATTTCAGATGCGCGCGATCGTTTAATGTGTCGATCACCCAGCGATGCTGATGCGGAAAATAGATCACGCGCGCGAAAGAAGTATTCTCAAAACGAAAACGCACACCAGATGGGTCGGCGTGCGGCGAAATGCCTACAATGGCATACATCAACTGGTTGAGCATACCCCCGTGCGAAACAATCAGGTAACTTCCGGCAGGTCTTTGCAACAGAGCCTGCAATGCCTGACCTGCGCGCAAGTACAAAGCCCAATCCCCCTCTCCAACACCCCCGACGGGGTCATAAGGTGTCGTGTAGGGAGGCCGTGGCTTTTTTCGAACTTCCTCGGCAGTAAGCCCTGCCATCTCACCGACATTCCTTTCCATCCAGATCGGATCATACTCAATCTTCACATTCAATGCCGAAGCGACGATCTCTGCCGTCTCTCTGGCACGGATCAGTGTGCTGGTGACTGCCAGATCGAATTCCACATCTTCAGATTTCCAGCGCTCAGCCAACGAACGCACCTGTGCGCGGCCCTTCTCTGTGAGTGGATAATCAGCCTGTCCCTGCCAGCGGGATTCGACGTTGCCAATGGATTCGCCATGACGTAAAAAAACAAATTGAAAAACAGGTTTATCAAGTGAACTCATTTTTCCCCTTTCTTTAGCAGGTATACGGGTCTGCGCTTGACTTCCTGGAAAATATAGCCAATATACACACCGATGAAGCCGAGCAATATCATCACCATGCCACCGATTACGAGCGTCACCGACATGAGTGAACTCCATCCTGCCACCAAGTCTGATGAACGGCCTGTCAGCCAAAACGAAAGCACATAGATGATCTGCGCCGCCGCAAGACAGAGCAGAATTCCTCCCAGGGTCATTCCGATATAGAGTGGTATGAGGGAAAAGGAAAAGATCGCGTCCATGGCGAGGCGGAACATTTTACCAAAGGAGTATTTCGATCTGCCAGCCACACGTCTGGTCTCATGGTACGGCAGAATCACGCTACGATATCCCATCCATGAGATCATGCCGCGCAGGAAGCGATGATACTCCGGCATGGACTTCAACGCCTCCACAGCCTGCCTGCTCAGGCCGCGGAAATCAGCCGCGCCTGGCACAAAGCGCGTCCCACTGATGGTGTTGATCAGGGCATAAAAGCCCGAAGATGCAATCTGCTTGAAGGAAAACATCTGCTCTCCCTCAATCCGCTGCGCCTGGACAATGTCATAGCCCTGTTCAAACAATTCGATCATCTGCGGGATCATTTCAGGCGGGTGCTGTCCATCCCCATCCATGGAAATGATGAAGTCGCCGCGCGAGGTATCCAATCCCGCGCTCAGGGCGGCCTGGTGACCAAAGTTACGCGACAACTCCAGCACAATGACACGTTCGTCCTTGCGCGCCAGCGCGGCAAGAGATGCGGGGGTACCGTCAGTGGAGCCATCGTCCACATAATAAATATTGAACTTATGCGGCAAAGGATCGATGATCTCGCAAATTCTGGCGTAGGTTTGTTCGACGACACCCGCTTCATTGAAGATCGGGATGACAAGGTCAATATTCAACTTGTTTTCTTTCGGGGACATACGCAGTGATTCTACCACTTCTGCACAATGCACGAGGCGTCAAGGGCGCGAAAAAGCAATAATATTCTGCAGGTTCTTTCTATCTATATGTTCACTCTGACGTACACAAATTATTAATCACAAGTTCAGGCATATAACCTTGCGGCCATCGTGTAACCGCCCTCAATTGATCGCACAAGTATATACGCGTATATTTATCATAAATGAATTTGGAAGTCTGTTTTACTTTTATTGGCTGACCATTATTGGCATAAGCAAATAGAACCGGAAGCCATTCAGCAGTCTCCTCGGGGCGAAAATCTTTTGAAATCGATTCATCTGCAAGGCGAGCTGCTCCAGCCCAATTTCCAGCTTGAAGCGCAAGGTTGATTTTCTGATAGTAA
>DATDRD010000075.1:0-3164 GCA_035291925.1 Anaerolineales bacterium | reverse complement strand
CCGCCATCCTCCGGGCATTGACGGCCGATCGGCTCCGGTCCGGTTTTGGTGACCGGCATTTCTGCCTGCGCCTTTTTTATATCCTCGGCAAACGGGCGATAGAACTCGTGCATGACCTCGACCCATTCAGCCTGGCCATTGGCGATCATATCAAGGTCCTCTTCCATGCGGGCTGTAAATGTCAGGTCAACAATATCAGGGAAGTATTGCACCATCAAATCATTGACCTGCATGCCGATTTCTGTCGGCACAAGACGCTTTTCCGTGCGGACGACGTAACCGCGCTGTTGGATGGTGGAAAGCGTCGGTGCATAAGTCGAAGGACGCCCGATGCCATCTTCTTCAAGCGCCTGTACAAGAGACGCCTCTGAATAACGCGGGGGTGGTTGCGTGAAATGCTGTTCAGGGATCAGCCGAATAAGCTCCTGCTTCTGCCCCTCTGCGATGCCGGCAGGAATGGGGACGTTCTCCTCCTCCTCTTCCGACTTCAGATCTTCATTCCTCGCTTCTTCGTAGACCACCAGAAAACCTGCAAATTTCACAGTGGAACCGGAAACGCGCAGAAGATAGCCATGCACGCTGGACTTGCCTGTCACTTCCACCTGTAATGTATCATAGACAGCCGCCTCCATCTGAGAGGCAACAAAGCGCTGCCAGATCAGGCGATACATTCTGTACATCGCAGGCTCCAGGTACTGTTTGACCTGTTCAGGGTCGCGCATCACAGAGGTCGGGCGAATGGCCTCGTGCGCCTCCTGTGCGTTCGCGGACTTGGTCTTATATTGAGGCGGAGTGGGGGGCAAAAAGTCACTGCCGTATTTCCCGGTCACATATTGCCTTGCCTCACTTTGCGCCGATGCGGAGACGTTGGTCGAGTCCGTGCGCATGTAAGAGATCAAACCGGTCGCCCCCCCGTTGCCCACATCCTGACCTTCGTACAATGCCTGGGCAAGTGCCATGGTGCGTTTGGCCGTAAAACCCAATTTGCGTGAGGCCTCCTGCTGCAAAGTTGACGTCGTGAATGGAGCTGATGGTTTGCGCCTGCGCTCGCCGCGTTTGATCTTTGTGATCGTATACGCGGCAGTTTCCATATCAACCAAAACAGGCTTGACTGTTTCCTCGTCCGGCAGGTCAGCATCCTTCTCATCGATCTTTGCCAGCTTCGCAACGAACGTGGATTGCAGGCCGTCAGGTTTGAGTTCTGCATGGATGGACCAATATTCAACTGGCACAAATGCTTCGATCTCACGCTCTCTCTCGACGATCAGCCTGAGCGCCACCGATTGAACTCGTCCTGCCGAAAGGCGGCCGCGCACCTTCTCCCAGAGGATCGGGCTGATGCTGTACCCAACCAATCGGTCCAGAATGCGACGCGCCTGCTGGGCATCCACCAAATCCATGTTGATGGCGCGCGGATGTGAGAACGCCTCCCTGACAGCGGGCTCGGTGATCTCATGAAAAACCACGCGTTTTGCACGCTCCGACTCGATTTGTGCGGCCTCCATCAAATGCCACGAGATCGATTCGCCTTCGCGATCCGGGTCGGTCGCGAGATAAACCACCTCCGCTTTCTGCGCCAGCCTCTTGAGCTCCTTGACCACATCCTTCTTTTCATTTGGGACGCGGTATTTCGGCTCGAAATCGTTTTCCACATCCACGGAAAGCTGTGACTTCAGCAGATCGCGCACATGCCCCACCGAGGCGCGCACGGTGTAGCCCTTTCCCAGATAACGCCCCACAGTCCTGGCCTTCGCCGGGGATTCGACAACAACCAGCTTGCCCGCGCGCTTTTCCACCTTGGCCGGCTTTTCAGGAGGTGTTAATCCTTCATGCGCCGGAGTCTTGCCTGTCCGATAAAGTTTCGTGCCACAAACAGGACATATACCTAAAGTCACAAGAGACCCTTTGGCGTTGAAACTCGCAACAGGATCATTCATTTCACGTTTGGTCTTACACTTCATGCAATAAGCTTCCATAAATTAACCTTTGTTAGGTCACACCTGCATGATTTGCTTAGCAAATCAGACGCAGGTGCAAGTGTTGCGAGCCCGAAGGGCAAAGCAATCTCCTCTTTAGTGGGGATTGCTTCGTCGGGAAGAACCGCGAAGCGTCCTCGCAATGACAAAATTTACAAATATTTTTCCTGGTGATGTTTTTTCAAATGCTCCACAACATCACGGACTTTTTGCGACTGATCCGCTTTGCAAATCATCAAAACATCACCTGCATCCACAACAACCATGTCGTCCAAACCGATCGTCACCACGAGGCGTTGATCGTCATCGCTATAAACAAGCGTATTATGTGTATCCAGCGCCAGGTGTTGTGCACTGGTGGCTACGTTCCCATTCATATCCGGTAGCAGGACTTCAAAGAGTGAATTCCATGAACCCACATCGCTCCAACCCAAACCGCCTGCCGGCAAAACCGCAACCTGCTCCGCTTTTTCCAGGATGCCATAATCGATGGTCTGGTTTTTCAAATCATGCCAGTATTCCTGCAAAACCTCGTCCTGTTTGAGGGTGTCCCATGCAGCAGAAACTTCCTTGACGGCTTTGAAAAGTTCAGGCATCTGCCTCTCGATCTCTGCCAGGATGGCATCTGCGCGCCAGATAAACATACCGCTATTCCATGAATGGTCGCCACTATGCAATAATTGCTGGGCAGTCTCCTGATCTGGTTTTTCCTTGAAGCGCTGGACCTTATAAACAGGATATTTGTAATCGCCATCCAGCGGTTCACCTTGTTGAATATAGCCATAGCCGGTGGAAGGGAACGTCGGCGTGATTCCAAGTGTAACAAGGTAATTCTTATTCGCAACATCAAATGCGGTTCTGATCAGATAATGGAATAAATCCCGGTTGCGTATGTAGTGGTCGGATGTCTGGATCGCCATGACTGCCTGCGGATCACGTTTCTTAAGTACCGCAGCCGCCAATGCTACCACAGAGGCGGTGCCGCGTGGAGCTGGTTCGATCAAATAATTTTCAGCAGGAATCGAAGGCACCTGCTCCTGCATCTCACGCGCCAGCTCAGCAACTGTAACAATCACGATTCTTTCTGGAGGAAAGAGTTTTTCAAGACGAGCAACAGTGCTCTGAAACAGGGTTTCTTTTCCCAACAAAGACAGCAATTGTTTCGGCTTTTCTTTTCTTGAGAGGGGC
>DATDRD010000074.1:0-5778 GCA_035291925.1 Anaerolineales bacterium | reverse complement strand
GCATGCGCCAGCCTGGGGGGATCTTGTCCACGTCAACAACTTGTGTGGCGGCTTCCGCCTCGAATTTATCGGCGATCACCGCGTCGACAGGCAGCAGCAGCTTATCGCCCGATTTATCCATGATGGATTTTGCCATTTCAATTGATGCAGTTTCCACCAGACTATCCTGCATGTCGTGCCCCTTTGCCGCGAGGAACGTATTCGCCATGCCACCGCCGATGATCAACTTGTCGGCTTTGGAGAGCAGGGTCTCAACGACGGAGATCTTATCGCTGATCTTTGCTCCGCCCAGGATCGCAACATATGGATGTTCGGGATTCGAAACCGCGCGGCCGAGATATTCCAATTCCTGTTCCATCAGGAAGCCGGAGACCGCAGGAAGAAAACGCGCAACTCCTTCTGTGGATGAATGTGCGCGGTGCGCGGACCCAAACGCGTCATTCACATAGATGTCTGCCAGCGCGGCCATTTGCTTTGCCAGCTCCAGATCGTTTTTCTCCTCCCCCGCGTGGAAGCGCGTATTCTCGAGCATCAGTACCTCGCCCGGATTCAGCTCTTTTGCCATCGCTTCGACTTCCGCGCCGACAGTATCAGCGGCCATCTTCACCGGGATCCCCAACTGGGAAGACAAAACCTCGGCGGCGGGACGCAGGCTGAAAGCAGGGTCCGGACCACCTTTCGGCCTCCCCAAATGACTCATCAAAATCAGCGACGCGCCCTGTTCCAGCACATATTTGATCGTCGGCAATGAAGCGCGGATGCGCTTGTCATCGGTTACCTTGCCCTCCTGCATCGGCACGTTGAAATCCACTCGCATCAGGACACGCTGGCCTTTGAGGTCAATATCTCTTACAGTTTTCTTGTTCATGGTTACTCCAAATAGGTAAACCGGTACACAGGCATACAAGGAAACAGGTACACAAGTCAATCGTGTCTACTTGTGTACCTGTCCGCGTGCGTACTTTCTACAGGCTCTTCGCCATCATCGCCGCGAGGTCGGCAGTGCGGCATGAGTAGCCCCACTCATTGTCATACCAGGCGACTATTTTAGCGAAATTGTTCTTTTCCTTGCCGAGCACCTGGGTGAACGGCAGATCGATGGATGAGGAATGTGGATCGCCTTTGTAGTCAACACTGACCAGCGGCTCATCGACTGCCTGAAGGATGCCCTTGAAGCGCGGCTGCTGCGCGGCATCGCGGTAAGCCTGGCGCAGTTCTTCAGTGGTGGTGGCAACTTCGAATTCGACGGTCAGGTCAATGACGGAGACGGTGGATGTGGGGACGCGCAATGCGTAGCCATCCAGTTTGCCGGCCATATCAGGGATGACCAGTTTCAAAGCCTTCGCGGCGCCCGTTGACGTGGGGATGATGTTTATGGCGGCCGCGCGCGCCCGGCGCAGATCGGAGTGCGGCAGGTCGAGGATCTTTTGATCGTTGGTATAGGCATGGATGGTGGTCATGAAGCCGCGCACGATCCTGTAATTATCGTGAGCAACCTTCACCGCCGGAGCAAGACCATTCGTAGTGCAGGAGGCGTTTGAAACAACGTGATGAGTCTTGGGGTCATATTGATCTTCGTTCACGCCGAGCACGATGGTCAGGTCTTCACCCTCAGCCGGGGACGAGATGATAACCTTCTTCGCGCCGCCTTTGATGTGATTGACCGCGCCTTTCACAGTCTTGCCTTTTTTGTTCACACCATCTTCCTTGATGGTGAATAAACCGGTCGACTCGACAACGATGTCCACGCCCAGGTCCCCCCACGGGATCGCCGATGGATCGGTCTCTTTGAAGGCTTTGACTTTCCGGCCATCAATTAGGAGTCCATCATCGGCGACTTCAACCTTTCCATCGAAGCGTCCGTAGTTCGAGTCATATTTAAGCAGGTGGGCCATGGTCTTCAGATCGCCAATATCGTTGAACGCTGCTACCTCCAGTTGGTCTGGGTACATATCGCGGATTGCCTTGAGTACCTGGCGACCAATCCGCCCAAATCCGTTAATACCTACTTTTACTGTCATTTCAAACCTCCGAGATTTGTTTGTGATTAAGGATACAAAATGATTCTATCACAGAGCCTTGCGTGAATAAAATGATGAATGTAATGTTGCGCCCTCCCGAAAGGCATCAGCGGGCGCAGATTTACTCCAGCGGCCCTGTATATTCATCAAGGATCTCGATGAGTTTCTTTGCCAGTTTTGATGAATCATGCCGCCAGGGATGGTTTTCATCTGCCAGGTCTGCACAATGAATGCGCGAGTCAGACAGGGTCTTTTCATCGGCATAGACCCATTGAGAATCCTCGCTAAGCTTGCCTGCATAGTTGTCATTGCACAGAATGATATCGAACAAACTATCCCCGATGTGTTCCTCCAACGCGCGCACATGATCGTAAACCGAATACATATCTGTTTCGCCTGTCTGCGTTGCGATATTGCATACATACAGCTTGATGGCGCGGCTGGCATTCATCGCGCCAAGCAGATCGTGCACAAGCAGGTTTGGTAAAAGGCTGGTATATAAGCTTCCCGGCCCAACGACGATCATGTCTGCACTCAAGATCGCTTTGAGAACGGGGGGAAATGCAGGCGCGTCATTGGGTTCAAGCCAGAGGCGGCGCACCCGCCCTGCCATTTTGGGGATGCTGCTCTCTCCCTGCACCCGGACCTGATTCGATATGGTAGGCAATTGCATATCTGCCACCAGTCGTACATCGTGCAATGTGGAGGGAAGTACACGCCCACTGACGGATAAAACCCTGCCAGATTCGGCAATGGCTCCTTCAAAACTTCCCGTGATGTCAGCCAGAGCGGTGATAAATAAATTACCGAAGGAGTGTCCATCCAATTCTCCCTGGCCACTAAAGCGATAGCGAAACAACTGCGTAAGCATCTGCTCATCATTCGACAGCGCGGCGAGACAGTTGCGTATGTCACCCGGCGGCAGGATCCCAAAACTTTCGCGCAAACGTCCTGATGACCCGCCGTCATCCGCGACGGTGACGACCGCGGTCAGATTGCGCGTATAAACTTTCAAGCCGCGCAAAAGCGTAGCAAGTCCGTGCCCGCCGCCGATCGCCACGATGCGCGGCCCGCGATCACGGCGACGATAATTGGCAAGTTCATCCACAACTGTATGCCCCGGGCGAATGAACGGCCGCAACAAGGAACGGTTGAGTCCCCAAATGCCATATGCGACGAGGCCAACGCCCAACCCGCCGAAGATCAACACCCGCAGAAAACGCGGCAGGAAGCTAAGCGATGCATAGGAAAGAATTGCCACCCATGTCTGGTTGTTGGATTCTGTATGGTATATGTCATAAAGAAAGATGGCTGTGCCCACTCCAAACAGGGTAATGCCTGCCAGAACAAGAAAGAACCAGCGTTTTATGCCCAGGCCCGGCGCAAGCCAGCGCCCAAGTTGTCTCAGACCTTGCTTAAATCGTTCGTTATCGGCCTTCCGCAATGCGTTCATAAGAGGAGTTTAGCAGGGACAAAGGTAAGAGTCAACCAGCTGTGGCCCTCCGTCCATTGGACAGGTTATCCTCATCTGCATGAATCCTTTTCATAATCATTGTGATTCTCTTTACAGATTTGGATGATGCAAAGGAGGGCGTCTCAGTTATAATTGGCCCTATGAACCTCATTGTAGCCGTGGATATTGGCGGGACGCACATCCGCGTCGCCGTCTATGAACCGAACAGCATCCTCCCGCTTGACCACCACCGCACTCACTCAGAAGCAACTGAAGCGGGGGTATATGACCGCCTCGTGCAGGCCATTGAGACTGTATGGCCAAAAGAAAAAGTGGACGCAATTGGCATTGCGTCACCGGGCCCGCTTGATCCGCATACCGGTACGATCCTTGCCACGCCCAACATCCCCGATTGGAAGAACTTTCCCCTGGCCTCCAAGCTCTGCAAACATTTCGGTGTGCCCGTCCATCTTGACAATGACGCGAACATGGCAGGCCTTGCAGAGTGGCAGTATGGCGCGGGCAAAGGGCATCAGGACCTTGTATACCTTACCATCAGCACCGGCATCGGCGGCGGTGTAATCAGCAGCGGGCACTTGCTGCAGGGCTTTCACGGCATGGGCGCAGAACTGGGACATATGATCATCGACGCTGACGGTCCCTTGTGTGGCTGTGGGTATCACGGACACGTGGAATCATTTTCGTCAGGACCCTCGATCGCGCGTTACGTTAACGAGCAAATCGGCCTCGGACAAAAGTCAACGCTTCATGCGCACCCGGACCTGAATGCCCGCCAGGTGGCAGATGCCGCCCATCAAGGGGATCCGCTGGCGATCTCCGCATTCGAACGCGCGGGATATTACCTTGGCATCGGAGTCGCAAACTATCTTGCCATTTTCGATCCGTCGATTTTGATTTTTGGTGGGGGCGTATCACAAGTTGGTGACCTGTTATTCAGGCCATTCGAGGATAGCCTGCGGAAACATACATTTCATCCACATTATCTGGATAATCTCGTTATTGCAAAAGCCGCGTTGGGCGATGACGCGGGTCTGCTGGGCGCGCTGGCACTCGCTAGAATGCGCTCACAAGGATGAAGTCCGGATGAGCAGGAAGTACGCGGTGGTGTCCCCGCCGCCATCCTGGATGGCCACAAAGTGGTGGACTGCAGATAGGGCAGCGTCGAGCTGATCTACAACGGAATCAATTTCCGGCTTGGAAAGCCGCGTGGCGCCAGCGGCGCGACGAAACGTATCATTATCCACAGGAAAGCAACAAATCAAGGAGTTCGTATGAACAAATTAAATGTGCCGGGTCCCAAAGCCCAGGCACTTATTGAGCGCGATAAAAAGGTCGTCTCATCCTCATATCCGCGCGCGTATCCGTTCGTGATGGATCACGGCAAAGGCGTGGAAGTATGGGACCCGGACGGCAACCGCTTCATTGATTTTATGGCGGGCATTGCCGTGGTCTCAACAGGACACGCCCATCCAAGAGTCGTAAAAGCTGTACAGGACACGGCAGAAAAGTTCCTGCACATTTCATCGGATTTTTATCATGAAGGCTGGATCCGCCTGAGCGAAAAGCTGGATGAGATCGCGCCGTTCGAAGAGAACGCCAAAACCTTTCTGGCGAATTCAGGAACGGAGGCCGTTGAGACGGCCATCAAGCTGGCGAAGTTCCATACCAAGCGGCATAACTTCATTGGGTTCTTCGGCGCGTTCCATGGGCGCACGATGGGTTCGGTTGCATTCACTGCGAGTAAACCACATTATCATCGCGGTTTTTATCCGCTCATGCCGGGCGTGACACATGTGCCCTTCCCTGATCCGTACCGCCCGATTCTGCATCGCAAACTGGGTGAAGATTACGGCGAAACCGTGGTGCGTTTCATTGAAGAGCAGATATTCGATCACAACGTTCCCGGCGACGAGATTGCTGGAGTTTTGCTTGAACCGATCCAGGGTGAAGGCGGGTACGTGGTTCCGCCAGATGGCTTCTTCCCGGCGCTCCGCAAGCTGTGCGATAAATATGGCATCTTGTTGATCGCAGACGAAGTGCAAAGCGGCATGGGACGCACCGGCAAATGGTGGGCCATCGAACACTTTGGCGTTGAGCCTGATATCGTTACATCTGCCAAAGGCATTGCATCAGGTTTACCGCTTGGCGCATGTATCGCCCGCGAATCAGTGATGAAGTGGCCGAAAGGAACTCACGGCAACACGTTTGGCGGCAATCCCATCTCATGCGCGGCTTCCCTGGCAACCATAGAACTACTGGAAGAATCCTATCTTGCGAACGCAA
>DATDRD010000073.1:0-1580 GCA_035291925.1 Anaerolineales bacterium | reverse complement strand
ATGGTAACCCTCTTAATCTAGAACTTGCTGCAGCGTACAAAGAAGGTGTTTCCGCTGTCATAGCCTACCTGCGTGCCAAAGCCGCAGCGCAGATCACCCTCAACGAAGCCAAACTCATTCTCGTCGGTGAAGGTGAAGTGGGCAAGACCTGCCTGATGGACGCGTTGCTCAATAATCCTTGGCAAGAACATGACACAACGCACGGCATTGAAATCAAACCCATCAAACTCACCCACCCCGACAACCAAACAGAAATCACCCTCAACGGCTGGGACTTCGGCGGACAGCGCGTCTACCGTCCCACGCACCAGTTATTTTTCAGCGCACCCGCCGTCTATCTCGTCGTCTGGAAGCCGCGTGAAGGTCCCCAGCAGGGCTTCGTCAAGGAATGGATCAAACTGGTCAAGCACCGCGAGCCAGACGCAAAGATCCTGGTCGTCGCCACGCACGGCGGTCCGCAGCAGCGCCAGCCCGATATTGACCGTCAGGAACTTTGGGATCTCTTCGGCAGGGAAACCGTCGCCGACTTCTTCTTTGTAGACAGCAAACCCGACGCGCACGGGAATCGCAAAGGCATCGATGAACTCAAACTCGCCATCGCCCGCCTCGCCGCGCAACTGCCCGAAGTCGGGCGTTCCGTGCCGAAAAGTTTTCAGGATATCCGCCTTGCCCTGGGTGCGAAGGGCGTTCCCTACTTGCCTTTGGATGAAGTTCTCGCCATCTGTCACGCGTTCAACATGGACGATGAAGTCGCGCGCCTCTTCATCACCATCTCGCACCGTCTCGGTCACCTCACGCATTACGAAAACGACCCTACCCTCCACGACATCGTCATCATCCGCCCCGATTGGCTCGCCACCGCCATGAGTTATGTTCTCGATGATGAGCAAACGCGCCTCGCGCACGGCTTGGTAAAATTCTCGCGCCTTAGTCAATTATGGGATGACTCCACTCGCGCGAAGGAGGCACGCTATCAAGCGACTCTGCACCCGATCTTCCTCCGCCTGATGGAACGCTTCGATCTTTCCTACCGTGTGGCTGATTCCACACCCCGCGGCGAATCTGACCCTCAGAGTTTGATCGCGCAACTCGTCCCCGATAATCGCCCCGAGAATTTCGCGGGCGCGTGGATTTCATCCCCATCCTCAGGCGACCTCCAGCAAACCCAGATCTGCCGCATTGTGGATGACAAAGGCAACACTGCCACCGCCGAAGGATTGTTCTATCAACTCATCGTCCGCCTGCACAAGTATTCGCTCGGTCGCGCCGCCTACGCGGATAGCGTCCACTGGCAGCGCGGTCTGGTTCTCGACGATGACTACAACGGGCGCGCCCTGCTCGAACACAAGGGCAACGATGTGCATATCACCGTCCGCGCGCCGTATCCCGAATTCTTCCTGGCCATGCTCACAAGGGAAGTGAAATATCTGGTCGAAAGTTTCTGGGAAGGTCTGCGCTGCGACGTGATGGTTCCATGCTTGAATGAAACGCCATGCATAGGCTTGTTCGAAGTCCGCAAACTCATCGAAAACAAAAAACGCGGACGCCCCGAACAGCCTTGTCCCGTTTGCAATGAATGG
>DATDRD010000072.1:0-13577 GCA_035291925.1 Anaerolineales bacterium | reverse complement strand
GTCAAAGGATGAAGTAGGTATTGCAGTTGGAGTGGATTGCTGTGCCATCGGCGCGCCTGAAACGGGAACGATTGTGGGGACAAAGGTCGGGGTTGGCTGGGCGGTCGCTTGTGCGGTAACAGAGCGCGGCTGCGCGCCGACTGCCTGTCTCCATGCAACTTCAAGCCCCTCGATGTCAAATCCGTATGTTTGTATGAGCGCGTCGTCAATCGTCATTCCATCCGTTAACGCCAGGAGCAGGGCAGTCATCTCCTCCTGCCCGTAGGTCTCGATCAGGAACCGGGTGATGCTATACGACTGGCTGTAGGACAAATAGGCCTTAACTGAAACTTCAGAGAAGCTCCCGCTCAACGAACGGACGGTTAGCAGGGTGTCATTGCGGATCGCGTCTTCAAGCTGTTTTTGCGACTGAGCATCGAGTTCGCCCTCGCTGTAAACCGCAAGACCTTCGTTCAGCCAGGTGGGTACATCCCCAAGACATGAAAACGTAAGATGACCGACCAGCACATGCGTGAGTTCATGGACGATGGCAGCGCGTCCCCAATCGAGATCAGATTGCGAGATGCCCAGAATGACAATATCCTGGTCGGGGAAAGCCTGCCCGCCTGTCCATGAAGGTTCGTAGAGGATGGCTTCCCTTAAGTCATCGGTGTCTGCATAGATGTAAATATCTATGGGTTCATCGGCTTTGAGGCCTGATTGCGTTTCATTGAATTGGAGACCGTTGTAAGCGGCTTTTGCCAGATCAATGGCGAAGGTCTGATCACCTTCGTACCAATGTAAGCGCAGGAAATCGCCATTGTTCATGATCCTCCAATTGTGAACCTCATCGAGCCATGTCGCGGTTTTGGTTTCGCTAACTGTCTCATTGCCGTTTGCATCCGTGACGCGCCAGCGCCACCAGAGCGCAGCGCCGGGGGGCAGTGATCCGCTCTGGCGCATTTCCCAGGTCCATTCCGCATGGACGGTTTTGCCTGGCGTGAATTGCGGAAAGGCTTTGGCGATCACCTCGCCGCAGGTTTGTTGTTCGTTTCCGTACTCCAGCACAACCGATGTGATATCAACATCACCTGTGAACGTGACGCGGAAGGAGGCTGTTTCCGGAAAGTTAAGGAGTATTTCGTTGTTCGTCACGTTTGCAAGAGGCGAGGCTCGCGCTGTCGTAACGGTCAGCAGACTGAGTGCTTCGTCTCGACCGCTCAGCAGAACGCTGAGAATGAGCGCCATAACTATTTTCCGCATAACCGGCTCCTAAAGATATTTCCGGCAAGTGTATCACCGCCTAAGCGAAAAAATATTGCCTTCCAAACACTTTTCAATCAATATTTGGTCGTTTGACGCACCTTTCCCTTGCATGTATAATCTTTTCAATCTCCCATAGTGGGGGATTTTCTTGAGGTATATATGGCCTTACGCGGCAATTTGCGTGACTTTACAATTACTCAACTGCTCAATCTGATCAATCTTGCTCAAAAGACCGGGACACTTGTTGTGGACGGTCCAAGTGAGCAGGCATATGTTTCGTTCCGCGAGGGCAAACTGGCTTATGCACGTGTGGGTCAGGATGACGGGAGCCTTGCCTTGGTTTTACATAAAGCCAACAAGCTGACCGTGAATCAGTATCGCGCGATCGTCGAACGCGCCGGCAGGATCACGGACAAAGAATTGGGATTGATGCTGATCAACGCCGGTTATCTTTCGCAAGAAGAGATCCTTGCCAACCTGCAGGGATATTTTACGGAGATCATCCGCCGCCTCTTCACCTGGGTGGAAGGCTTCTTCCGCTTCGAGGGAGAAATGCTTCCGCCTGATGACCGCATCAATGTGCGCCTAGATCTGGAAAATATTATTATCGAGGGCTCGCGTCAGTTGCGTGAATGGGAACAGCTTCAGGATGAAATCCCCAGCCTCGAGATGGCTCTCAAATTCACCGACCGTCCATTGAAGAATGTGAACCTGAGCGTGGAAGAATGGCGGGTTGTGTCGTTTATCAATCCGAAGAATACGATGAAACAGATCGCGCAGACGAACAAGATGAACGATATCGATATTCGTCGGATTGTGTATGGACTATTGCAGGCCGGCCTAGCGGAAATTATCCGACCAGAGGGTATGGTCATCCCGCAAAGCCCCAAGACGTTCCCGACACAGAACAAAGAGGAACAGAAATCATTAATAAACAAATTAATTAGTCGTATTCGCGGGCTGTAATTATCAAATTGGAAGGATAAGACCTATGCAGACAGTCAAGATGGTCGTGACGGGGCCATTCAGCGCAGGTAAGACGGAATTCATACAGTCGGTCAGCGAAATTGACGTCGTTTCGACCGAACGCAAGATCTCGAACCCTGCGGAGCGCTCTGTTAAGGAAGCCACAACGGTCGCGATGGACTTCGGCCGCATCACGGTTGATGAGGACCTTGTACTTTATTTGTTTGGCACACCCGGGCAGAAACGCTTTGACTTCATGTGGGAAATCCTTTCGGAGGGCATGCTGGGTTTTATCGTGATGGTCGATAGCTCACGGCCTGAAACGTTCCGTGAGGCGCGCTCGATCCTAGAGACCTTTCGGGCGTATGCACCAACTCCGTATGTCGTGGCGGCCAACAAGCAGGATCGTGAAGATGCATGGGAGCTTGAGGATATGCGCCACGCTCTCAGGCTGGAGGGCAAGGTCAAATTCCTACCCTGTGTTGCCACGGATAAGAACACTGTGAAGTCTGTCCTTCTTGAATTGCTATATAGTATCCTTGCTGAAATGGAGTCGGGAGGATAGGGGAACCCGCTTATCAGGAAGTCGTGTCATCAATTACTACTGATCAAGGGATTGTTCATTACGAAGTGTACGGGCATGGAAGGCCGGTCATTCTGTTGCACGGCTGGTTGGGTTCGTGGGGCCTGTGGCAGGAGACGATGGGCTTTCTGGGTCGCTATTACCGTACCTACGCGTTGGACTTCTGGGGGTTTGGCGAATCAGGCAGGAAGCGTGAAACGTATGCCGTTCAGGATTTTGTCAGCCTCGTAAACCAGTTCATGGAACAGCTGGGCATTATGAATGCGCCGCTGGTTGGTCATAGCATGGGCGGCACGGTGAGCCTTTCGGTTGCTATTAAGTATCCGGAACGTGTGAGCAAAGTTGTCGTTGTTGGTTCGCCAATTGTTGGATCGTCCCTGGCCTGGCCACTCAAACTGGCTGGCTATCGTGGCATCGCTTTCCTCTTGTTTAACATGATGGGCGTTTTCCGTTTTGCTGTAAAAGTCGCTTCTCCCTTCATCTGCCGGGATGAACGCTTCCCTGAAATGATGGATCGTGACCTCTCACGTACCACTGTAGAATCTTTCCTGCGCTCCATTGCATCTCTTCGAAGAACTGATTTGCGTCCTATGCTGGATCAAATCAAAATCCCGGCGATGGGAATATACGGTGACCGGGACATTATCGTCAATCCCAAACAATGGCAGCCGATGCAAAAAGGAATCAGTCACGCGCGCATTGAGCGGTTCCCGTTGGCTGGACATTTCCCCATGCTCGAAGAGCCTCAAAACTTTTCAGAACGACTCAAGGCGTTTCTGGATATGGAAGAAACATCCCAGCCCTCACAATCATCCATATCTCTCACTCCTTCACCTTCCGTGACTCTCGCGCCATGACCACTGCAACGATCTACCATTATCCGAATCGGATGGGGAGAATCATACTTTTATCCATGGAAGAAGTAATGGGGCGAAATGGCGTTAATGCTGTTCTGAAACTTGCTTCGCTTTCATCTCTTATTGAAAAATACCCTCTCGATAATTCTGATCTTGCCTTTCCTTTTTCAACGGTGAGCACTCTTACTGAAATGCTGGAGCACATGTACGGTCCACATGGTGGACGCGGGCTTGCCATGCGCATCGGGCGCGCCTGCTTTAATTCCGGGGTTCGACAGTATGGCATGCAGCTGGGTCTGACTGAAATGGCTTTCCGCCTCCTGCCACTCCCTGCAAAGTTGCACGCGGGTGCAAGTGCTTTTGCTGAATTGTTCAACAAGTTCACGGATCAGCGGGTGCGTGTCGAAGAGGAGGATGGGAAACTGCTCTGGCACATCGAGCGCTGCCCACTGTGCTGGGAGAGACATGCGTATGAGCCGGTTTGTCATCTGGCGGTTGGATTGCTGCAGGAAGCGCTGTATTGGGTGAGTGGTGGGAAAGTCTTTAATGTGGAAGAGAAGACCTGTATCGCTGCTGGAGACAAAACTTGTACCATCGTGATCGATCAATCCCCAATTTTTTAGCCCGATCTCCAACTCTAAACAAATCTGTAGGCACACGGGCGGGAACTTCCCGCCCTGTTTTTTCAATTTTGTGGAATAATAGTTTCTTGGTATGCTCAAAGTTATCCTTAACGCCCCACATCCAATTACGCCGTTCAACGAGCCTGCGCGGGATTTGCGCATCCAAAACCAGCCTCTCTGGTTGCATCAGAGAAATGTGCTTGCGCCTTATACGACGCGTGAGCTTGAATTGAGGCCGGGCCAGCACCTGCCGGTGGATCGCGAAGAGGCGATTGTTTACCGGAATAATCTGTTCTTTGACGAGGAGTATATCCGCACTTTTATCGCGGCGGCGCGAAAACACGGACGCGCCAGCCGCGCGGCCTTCTCTGTGGATGACCCTGCATTCAAAGAACACGCCCTGCCTCTTTCGTCCTCCTATACCCCGGCTGGCGGCCTCTATCTTGCGGATCTGTGGTATTACCCGCGCGGGCCAGTTGCAGATGTTGCTCCGGTGGTCATCAACCTTGAACCGCGTGAAATGGGTTATTATCACGTTCCCACCTATATGGCAGATCAAAGCGGCGACCTGGTCTTTCATGTCCCTTTGCGGGCGCTGATTGCGATTGACTCGTGGGTGCATATCTTCATTGCCGATGTGGTTTTCGGTTTGTTTTCCCGGGGGGCTCGTTTTGAAAAACGCCTTGGTGAAGACCTTGCTTATAAGTTGCGTATTCTGAGCAAGGCAATTTATGAAGGACGTCAGATCTTGGAGTGTTCGGAACTGGTCAGGGTTGGCAGGAACTGCGTGATCGATCCGCGTGCCGTCATTCATGGACCGACCACCATCGGGGACAATGTTACGATCAATGCAGGTGCAGTGATCGAGAACTGCATTATTGGCAATAATGTCAACATCTCGCAGGATGTTCAATTGATGTTGTGTGTGATTGGGGATGGGGCATTCCTGCCGTTCCGCTCGGCGCTGTTCATGACCACCGTTATGGAAAACAGCATGATCGCCCAGAATACTTGTATGCAGATGTGCGTGGTAGGGCGTAATACGTTTATTGGCGCTGGTTCTACATTTACGGATTACAACCTTATTCCTGCTCCGATCCGGGCGTTGGATGGCAATAACAAACTGAACTTTTCCAATCGTCCGGTGATAGGTGGCTGTGTTGGCCATAATTGCCGTCTCGGTTCGGGAATAATTGTATTTCCCGCCCGCACCATTGAGTCTGATGTGGTACTGGCAGCCTCACAGGATCGCCGCGTGATTGATCGCGACATCCATTTTGAAGATAGCGATCATTATAAGTTCAAGTCTGCCAGCCTGCACCGACGTTTGTATCCACGCCCCGGCGAACGCGAATTGGAATCGTGGTAGTGCTTTGGATACTTTCGCCTTCATCATCCATCCCATCGATCCGAAACGCGATGTCAGCCGCAAGTTTCCATTTCTCGGACGCATGCTCAATGAGAGGCAGATAGATTTCTTTTCAACGTTCTTTCCGCCCGTTTACGTCTCTGAGATTACAGGTATTACTTCAGAATCGACGGGGAAGGAAATAAAAGGTTGGTTCATTGCCTGCCCTTACACACCCCGACGTATGATGGAGCTGCCAGAGCGCACGGTATACAATAAGATCATACAAACGGGTCGCCTTGCTGAAAAACTCGGTGCGCAAATTTTAGGGCTGGGCGCGTTTACGTCCGTAGTTGGGGACGCCGGGGTTACAATTGCAGATGCCCTTGACGTGCCTGTGACCACTGGCGATTCGTATACGGTCGCGGTTGCGGTGGATGCCATCCGAGAGGCGGCGCGAGTCATGGAGATTCCTCTCGACACTGCCGCAGCAGCAGTGGTGGGCGCCACAGGAACGATCGGGCAGGTCTGTGCCGAGCTGTTGGCTGATGATGTCGAACGGCTGTATCTGATCGGCCGGAAGCAGGAAAAACTCGAAAAACTGCGCGACAGGCTCAGGCTTGGGGCCAGGACGCTTCGGGCAGGCTTAGCGCAAGCCGAATTGATCGTCAGCACGAACATGGATGTTTTGACCGATGCTCAACTGATTCTGACGGTCACGAGTGCCACCCACGATGTCATCCGCCCCGAATTTTTGCTGCCAGGCAGCGTGGTATGCGATGTCGCCCGCCCCCGTGATGTTTCTGCAATGGTGGCGGCGAAAAGAGATGATATATTAGTGATTGACGGCGGAATGGTTGATGTTCCAGGTGCCGTTGATTTCCATTTTAACTTTGGTTTTCCGCCGGGAAAGGCCTATGCCTGCATGGCTGAGACGATTGCACTGGCACTGGAAGGCCGTTTCGAGGACTATACCCTGAGCAAACATCTGACACGAGAACGTGTGGAAGAGATTGATGCGATGGCTAAAAAACATGGTTTCCGCTTGAGCGGGTTTCGTTCGTTCGAGCGCGAGGTCACCCTGCAACAAATCGAAAAGGTGCGCCGCAATGCAATGCACGCGTGCAAAACGCGCCTGGCGCAAATGTAGTTTTGGAGGCTGCTGATGGGAAAAGCCCGCCTGTTAGTTGTGGAAGATGACGTTGACATCGGAAACATGCTGAAGATCTATTTCAGCGGCATGGATTTTGATGTTGATGTCGCTGTGCGCGGTTCGGATGCGCTCGAGAAAACAAAACAAGTACTGCCGCATTTGATCGTGCTCGATATTATGCTGCCCGATATTGATGGATATGAGGTGTGCCGCAATTTGCGCACCAATATGCGCACCAGTCACATCCCTGTTATTTTTCTCACGCAAAGAGATGAGCGCAGCGACAAATTGCAGGGCCTTGAGTTGGGTGCGGATGATTACATCACCAAGCCATTCGATATCGAGGAACTCAAATTGCGCGTACAGGGCGCGATCAGACGCTCCGAGCGTGAGAGCTTGACTGATCCCCGATCCGGGCTCCCTGCAGGACGCCTCATCGAGGAGCAACTGCGGCGCATCATTCGGGAAAAAGGCTGGGCACTGCTCGATGCGCGTGTCAATAACTTTGAGCCTTTCAAGGATGTTTACGGCTTTGTTGCAGGCGATGATGTTCTCCGTTTCACGGCTATGATGATCGGAGAGATAGTGGATGAGCTTGGAACCACGTCTGATTTCATTGGCCACGCCGGCGGCGATAACTTCATCATTATTACCACCGAGGAAAAGGCTCCTGGGATCAAGTTGCGCCTCAAGGAAAGGTTCGATAAGGAGGTGCTAACGCACTATAACTTCATCGATCGCCAACAGGGATTCATGCCATCTCCCGCGGTGGATGGAGCAGCTGTCAAAGTTCCCTTTATGACGATATCGGTAGGTGTCGTATCACCAAGTAAAGATTCATTTGCCGATATTCGCGAGATCACCGAGCTTGCGGCTGAAGCACGCCGCCAGGATGCCTCGGCTGGCGGATAAGGTGATATCAGATAATGTTTGCCGGGCTGGAAGTGGGCCTCGGGTTGGTTATCCTGGCGCTGGGAATGATTGTCCCGGTGCTGGTTGTAGTCTGGTTGCGCCGATTGCCGCATAACGCGTTGCCTGCACCGGCATCTGCTTCATCTTTTATTTCCCCCGATTCCTCACATTCGAATGAAGCTGTACTGATCGTCCAGTCCGGTGGACGTGTTGAACATATTAATAATGTGGCTCGCGAGTGGTTTGGTCTGCGTGTGGATGAATCCGCAGATCTCGAGCGGTTGGTCCGCCGCGCCCGGCCCCCCGAGGATCTAATTAATCTTTGCGCCCGTCAGGGACATAAAAGACTTTCGATAGGTGGGCGACTAGTGGAGGCTGCCTCTTACCAGGTTCCAGGGCTTTATGCCCTCATGCTTATCACAATGCGGAACGTGGAACTCTCTGCGAACTTTAATGAGGCTGGTACTGATTCATCCATACTACAGATCGTTTCCGACTTTGGCAAGAACGTTTCCGCCAGTCTTAATTTGGAGGATACCTTATACGCCATTTTGTTAAATGTATCTCATCTTGTCCCTGCTGACCTGCTGGAAGTAAAACTCTGGGATTCATCACAGCAGATTCTTGTTCCTTATACATTGGAATCCGCCGGTTCTTCGCGTGTGGTTCGCGCAACCCACTCCCAATTTGGCGAACTGACCCAGGTGTTGAATGCTCGCCGAAAGCCTCTCCTCATCCCGGATACCCGCGTTCCTGATCCTTCTTTGCCTGAATTGAATGACAGTTCGCCTGTGCAATCCTATCTGGGCCTGCCGCTCATCGCTGATGATGAGACAGTGGGCACTTTAGAGATCGGTCATCTTTCTCCCGGTGTCCTTGGTCAACATGATCATGACCTTGTTCAACTTATCTCTGCTCAGGCAGCATACAGCGTTCGCAACACCCTGTTATATGCCAGCGAACAAAGGCGTTCCACAGAATTGAACGGACTCGCTAATCTCGCGCAAGCCTTTGGCGCTGCGCAGGACTATACAAACCTGTTCGGTCGCCTCGTTGAAAGCATTGCACCGCTCTTTTCGGTTGAAGTTCTCGGGTTTTTACTCTACGACGAGAACAAGCGGACACTGGAGGCTCAAATCCCATTCCAGGGATTGCCAAAACACATCGTTGAAATTTATCGGACCTCGATCGAGCCTGATAGCCCGGCGGAAAAACTATTGGATGGCCGAAACCTGCTTGTAACACGCAATGCCGCGGATTCTCAGACATGGCGCGATCTCGGCCTGCAAAACTTTGCGAAGGCAGCAAGCCTGCGGGAATCCATCCTGGCGCCTCTAATATCGGGCGAACGTTTCGTGGGTTATGTCCAACTTTCAAATCATCGTCAATCGGTTGTTGAATTCTCTGACGCCGAATCGCGGCTGGCCAAAACAGTTGCTGAACAGGCTGCAAGCATCATAGAGAATTCTTTTGTTGTTGAAAAATCCCGTCAAAGAGCTTTACGTGCCGATGCTTTGCGTCGCATTGCCAGCCTCGCGGCGTCCACTGCAACACTCGATGAGATCCTTCGCTTCTCCACACAGGAACTGGCTCGTCTCTTCCAAAGCGACCTTGCGGCAATATTTCTCCTTGATGAAGGAGTGGGCGAATTACACCTGCATCGCGAATCTGTGGTCGGTGCATCTGCTGATTCCATTGCCGCGCTTGCACGCCTGCATATGGAGGAACCTCAGTATCGTTACACGGTATCGGGGAGTCAAAAGTCGTATCTTTCCGGGCACCTGAGTTCTGATCGCCGCATTCTGCCCGTCTACCGTCCTTTGGTTACGGCTCTTCAGGTTGAATCGGCCATTGTCGTTCCTCTTGTGGTTCGTGACCGGAGCCTTGGTGAATTGATGCTGGGAAGCCGGAAAGCGGAATTTTTCAACACTTACGATTTACAGGTGATCTCCACCGCGGCAAACCAACTGGCTTCGGCCGTGGAAGACGCCACGCATTCCACACAGACAGATGAAAGTTTGCGCCGCCGCGTTGAAGAACTGACCTCCATAGCACGTGTCAGCCGCGAATTGAACTCGATGGTTGACCTGAAATCCCTGCTGGAAGTGGTGCGTGATGAAAGTTTGCGGACCACGCGCGCAGAGTGTGGATCCATTCTCCTCTTCGATACGAACGCTTCATCCAACCCGCCACCTGTCACCCTTTCACTTGGCTGTTCTCTTCCCGAAACGTTTTCACCCCTCGATCAAAAAGCCATCGAGACCGGTAATCCGCAACTGGTGGTTGATTATTCAGCAAATGGCGAGGCTCCCGTTCATGATGGGGTGCGTTCTGCCCTGGTTGTGCCCATCATCAGTCAGGGCAAAACAGCCGGGTTGATCCATCTGCATTCCAGGCATGCCGGGTTCTTTGATCAGGCATCGCTTGAAGTCGCGCAGACCCTTGCTTCACAGGCCGCGGTCGCGCTGGGGAATGTCCAACGTTATCAGGAACAACGTCAGCACTCTGAACTTCTTCGCCGTCGAGCTGAAACACTCACAAAACTAACCGAAGTCAGCTATCTGTTGAATTTTGAGCAGCCTCTTGACCAGCTGCTTCGAGCTATTGCCAATGGTATCCGGGAAGCTACAACTTTCCAGGCTGTGCTCATAAGTATTTATGAGCCTCAAACCGGGTTGTTACGTCGCGTTACAGGTGTAGGCTTTCCCCCTGAAACGCTGGTTGAGTTGATGTCGCGCAAGCAGCCCCTTACCAGTATTCAACAGATGCTCAAACCACAATTCCGCATCAGCCGATCCTATTTCATCCCGGTGGATGAAGCTCCGATCATCCCGGCAGATGTGCATATGGTTACTTTGGAACAGGATGGTAAACCAGAGAAACTGCCAAATGCCTGGGACCCCGATGATTTTCTCATCATTCCATTGGAGGATAATCAGGGTGCGCCTCTTGGTCTGATAAGCGTGGATGCTCCGCGTGATGGCCTGCGACCCGACCGCGCTACGATCGAGACGCTTGAAATTTTTGCCGCTCAGGCCTCACTTACCATAACGAACCACTCACGCTTCCTCGAATTGCGAACGAGAGCAGAATCTCTATCCTCAGGCTTGGAAAGACAGCAACGGCTGATCAGCCTGACACAAAACGACCTGCCGATTCTGCTTCGCAAGGATCTGGATCAGACCATTGCAATTCAAAATCTCGACCAGAGAGGGCAACGCGTCCGCGCGGGCCTCGCCATTACCGAATCTGTCAGTCGTCAATTGGATGCCTCCTTAGCCTTGCAGGCGCTGGCACGTGAGACTTTGACTCAACTGGGTATGGCAGTTGCATTGGTGGGTGAAGCGACGAATGAAGGTCCGCGCCTTGTACATGTGTTGGGGAACGTGCCGCGCGCCACCAGCCCGGAGGCATTGTTTGGTCAACGGAACCCGCTTCGGGCTTGCTTGCAGACCGGCGAAGCCATTCTGATCTCAAATCTGGATGAAGACCTGGAATGGCGCGACGCGCCGCTTCTGACTGCATTGCGTACCAAATCGCTGATATGCCTGCCAATCAAGATTGAAAAGCGGACAGTAGCAGCCATGCTGGCGGTGAGCCCCGAGCCGATGGCCGCGTTTACAGACGAAGACCGTCAGGTCTATCACCAGATCGCGCGGCAAACATCTGTTATTCTGCAGAACCTTTCATTGCTCAATGAGACGCGGCGCCGTTTGCAGGAAGTAAACCTTCTGTTGGATTTCAGTCGTCAATTGCGCGGCTTGGATTCGGATCAGATCGTTCGAGCCTTGCTCGAGAGTGCGCGCCGCGCTCTAAGCGCGGCGCACGCAGGCGTAGTGCTGGTCTGGGATGAGCACGCAAGTCAGTTGTTCCCGCAGGCAGTTTCAGGTTATGCAGACAACGAGATCATGAAACGTATCGTGTATAACCCGGGTGAATCTCTGCCAGGCCAGGTATTTGAGTCCAAACATCCCATGCGTGTAGACGATGTCCAGTTCACACGAGACTATACTTTCTCAACAGAGAGCCTGCTGCTCTACCGCCAGGCAACCGGCGGGCGTTTGCCTGTGTCGAGTTTGCTGATCCCGATTCAATTGGGTGAACAATCTGTGGGTGTCCTGGTATTGGATAATTTCAATACTCCCTCAGCGTTCACTCCCGAAGATGAAACCTTGCTTCTATCGCTTTCGCAACAGGTCGGGCTATCGCTCCAAAATGTTCGCCTGGTTCAAACCACCCAGGAACGTGCCGCCCAATTGGAAGCGCTCACGGGCGCTGCAACCACCCTCACGGCAAGCCTGCAAAGGGGTGAACTGGTTGCATTACTGCTCGATCAACTTGAACCTGTCATTCCCTATGATACAGCCACATTGTGGCTGCGTGAAAAGGATCGACTTGCAGTAGCCGCGGCGCGTGGTTTTCCTGATACTGAACGCCGCTTTGGTTTGACCATTGCGATGGAAGACAGCGCCTTGTTCAATGAGATGATCCGCACGAACCAGGGAATTCTGGTTGGTGATATAAGGCAGGATCCCCGTTTTCCATCTTTGGAAACACCGCGTCTTTCCTGGCTCGGGCTGCCTCTTATTTCCAAGAATGAGGTAATCGGCGTTTTGGCGCTCGAAAAGCGGCAGGCAAATTTCTATAATCGTGATCATGTGCAGGTCGGCACGACCTTCACAAGCCAGGCAGCTGTAGCCCTGGAAAATGCACGCCTGTTCGAAGATAGCATCAGCCGCGCGACAGAATTGGATGAACGTTCGCAACGTCTGGCTCTTCTCAACCGCTTCTCGTCCGCCTTGAGTGGTTTGCTCGATGAAGATAAGATTTTGCAATTAACCGCGCAGGAATTGATGGATGCATTGAATGCCCCGCGTGTTTCTGTTGTCGTCTTCGAACGCGGGAACGCGGTCTGGAAACATGCGTTACCAAAAACAAATGCCGCACTTCCGCAGAGCCTGCCAGATGCACCTATTTTCCGCCGGTTGCAGGAGTCGCTGGGCGTGTTCGCGACGAATGCTGTCAATGCTGAACCCGACCTGACCGCGCTGGGCGGCTTTCTGGGGGAAGAAACGAAATCGCTGCTTGTATTGCCTTTGGTAAGCGGAGCGAATTTGCGCGCATTGATTTTTATCCATCAAAATGAAGCTATTCGCTTTAGCCTTACGGAGATCGAACTGGCGCGCACGCTCACCAATCAGGCATCCATTGCGTGGGAAAACGCGCGCTTGTATCAATCCACGCTTTCCACCGCGGAACGATTCTCGATCCTGAATCAGGCCAGTTATCAGGTCGCTGCGAACTTTGACCCTGAACAGATTTATGTGGCTGTTCATCGGGCGGCTCAGCGCCTCATGCCTGTCGAGTCTTTTGTGATCAGTCTATTGGATGAGGAGACCGACGAGATCGAGGGTGTTTATCTGGTGGATGACGATGTGCGTGCGCCCGTTATCCGCATCCCGCGTGACGAGGGCCTGAGTGGCCGCGTAATCAAGTCTGGCGAACCTCTGTTCTTGCAGGGAGCCGACACTGTGGATGAAATGGGCGGTGTCACTTATGGCAAGCCTGATACGCCGCTTTCCATTCTGGCTGTGCCCATGACGCTAAGCAACAAAACTGTAGGCATGCTTTCTGCACAGAGTTATCAACCGAATGTATACACAGAAGATGACCTGCAAATCCTGGGCACGCTGGCTAATCAGGCGGCCGTGGCGATCCAAAATGGGCTTCTCTTCAATGAGACTCAGCGTCTTGCGTTTGAACTGGAAGAACGCGTGGTGGAACGCACTGCGCAGTTACAGCGCGAACAGCAGAACACTGAAACCCTTCTGCGAATTCTCACAGAAGTCTCTTCCAGCCTCGATCTGGACCGTGCCTTAAATCGTACACT
>DATDRD010000071.1:0-3147 GCA_035291925.1 Anaerolineales bacterium | reverse complement strand
CGAATTTGAAACCCTTCTTTTTGAGCAAAACCCAAAACATCGAGCAAGACTTGTTTATGTATCTCGGGGTCGCGGATGACGCCATCGCCGCGTGAGACATCTTTCCTCCCTGCTTCGAATTGGGGCTTTATCAAGGCAATCACATCGCTTCTTTCCTCTTTCGTCTTTCCTTCGTTCGAAAAAGAAGCAAGAGGAAAGAGCCACTTTTTAATCACAGGCAACAAAATCTTCAAAGAGATAAAAGAAGCATCAATCGTTAGAAGTGAAACCTGCTCAGGCAGAGACTCCACAAAGCGCGCGTTGGTCTCTTCCATCACAACAACTCGCGGATCATTGCGCAATTTCCAGTGCAGGATGCCTTTGCCCACATCGATCGCGTAGACTTTCACCGCGCCGCGCCGGAGCAGGCAATCCGTGAAGCCGCCCGTCGATGCGCCCACATCGGCGCAAACGAATCCAGTTACATCGATGTCAAATGCTTCAAGCGCGGCATCCAGCTTCTCACCGCCGCGTGAGACGAAGCGCGGACCGGAATCAACTGTCAGAAGGGAATCGGCTGGGATGGCGGTGGCAGGCTTGAGCGAGACCTGACCCGCAACACGTCCCTGTCCCGCCATGATCATTGCCTGGGCCTTGGCGCGCGATTCAGCGAGTCGGCGTTCGACGAGCAGCACATCCAAACGAACTTTGGGCATGGGTGTATTTTACTTCTATCAGGTAAAATAATCGCATGTTAAAAGCCCTCATCAAAGCCATGCGCCCCCGCCAATGGACGAAGAACGGCTTCGTATTTTTTGCATTGATTTTCGATAAACAATTGTTTTTACTCGAACCGTTTTTGCGAACGCTTGAGGGATTCTTCTTATTCTGCCTGATTTCAAGCGCCGTGTATCTGCTCAACGACATTTCCGATATCGAAGCCGACCGCCAGCATCCCGAAAAGAAACATCGTCCACTTGCTTCGGGAGAATTGTCCATTGGCGTGGCCCAGGGCGCCGCATTCATCCTGGCACTGACCTCAGTGTCACTCGGTTATTTGCTCGAACCTGTGTTTGCTGGCATGATCGCGCTCTATTTCATCATCAACCAGCTTTACTCGCGCTGGCTAAAGCATGTGCCCATTCTCGATGTGCTGATCATTTCATCCGGCTTTGTTTTGCGAGTGGCTGCGGGTGTAGCACTGATCACGGTGGAACGATTCTCGCCGTGGCTGTATATGCTCACCATATTGTTCTCGCTTTATATCGCTCTTGGCAAACGCCGGGCCGAAATGGATCTGCTTGCGCAGGAGGCAAGTGCGCATCGCAAAGTGCTGGATGGCTACACGATTCCCCTGCTCGATCAATACATCACAATTGTTTCCGGCATGACCATCGTGGCTTATTCCCTGTACACCTTCTCCGCGCCCAACCTGCCTGAAAATCACAGCATGATGCTCACCATCCCGTTTGTGGTCTACGGCATCTTTCGTTATCTGCAACTGATCCAAACCGGTCACGCGGCAGGCGCGCCGGATGAGGTGGCGCTCAAAGACCGCCCTCTGCAATTTACAGTTTTACTCTGGGGTCTGGCTGTGATCGCGGTGTTTTATTTATCGTGAAAGCCTCCGCGCCCGGCAAGATCATTTTGTTCGGCGAACATGCGGTCGTTTACGGACGGCCCGCACTGGCTGTCCCGGTTACACAGGTTCATGCGGATGTCGAAGTCCTCGACTCTTCCCGCGCTGGAATCTGGATCGACGCTCCAGACATCAACGTCCACGCCGAACTGAACACGCTTCCTTCCGACCATCCGATCGCTTCCGTTATACACAACTTTTTATTTCTCTCGCGCGTTTCCCCGTTCCCTTCGCTGGACATAAGGATCTCCTCCACAATCCCCGTTGCCTCCGGACTCGGTTCCGGCGCGGCAGTGACAGTTGCCTTGGTTCGCGCGTTATCACTTCATCTCAATCATCCCATGACAGATGAAGAGGTCAACGCGTTTGCATACGAGATCGAGAAACTTCATCACGGCACACCTTCAGGGATTGATAACACGGTCGTCACCCATGCCAGGCCCGTTTACTTCATTAAGCATCCCCCCTCTCCCGGTGGGAGAGGGGCCGGGGGTGAGGTCGAAACATTCACAGTGGGACAACCATTTACGATTGTCATCGGCGATACAGGGATTTCTGCGCCGACGAAAGACTCAGTTGCAGATGTGCGGCGCTTATGGATGAACGATAAAGCGCGCTGGGAAACTGTGTTCGATAAGATAGGGGAAATCGCTTTTACGGCGCGGCGCGCCATTGAAGCAGGCAAAAGTGAAATGCTCGGGGAGCTCATGGACGAAAATCATGCCCTGCTGCAAAAGCTGACGGTCTCTTCGCCAGAGTTGGATCGACTCGTTGAGACCGCGCGGGACGCGGGAGCAACGGGAGCAAAAATGTCTGGCGGTGGGCGCGGCGGCAACATGATCGCTTTGGTCAAGCCTGAACTGGCGGAATCAGTCTCGCTATCCTTGAAAGACGCGGGCGCACGGAACACGATCATTACGCAGGTTTCATGAAATGGATCGCGCCGGCCCTGGCGTATCTTGCAGTCGGTATCGGATTGTTGTGGTTTCATGGCGCGTGGGGTGCGTTGCTGGCATTTCATCTGGTCATTGTCGTCTGGTTGTTGTTTGCAAAGCCGGATCTCCCCATCCATATTCTATTTAGAAGCAACAGCCTGAAATGGATCCTTGCGAGCATTCTCCTTTGCGGGACCAGTGGCATCACCTTATATTTTCTCTGGTCTTATTTTGGATTTACAAATGACCTGGCCACGCAGGTTGAATCCCTGGGTTTGAATGCTTTTACGTGGCCCGTATTCATTGCGTATTTTGCCCTGGTCAATCCGTTCATTGAGGAATAATTCTGGCGCGGTTATTTTGGAAACCGGACAAAAGGTTTATATCTTTCTGATTTTATCTATGCAGGCTTTCATGGGTTGATCCTGCTGAACAATGTTCGCACTGGCTCGATCATTTTTGGTTTGGTCCTGCTCACTTTCGCAGGTTGGTTCTGGAGACAAGTTTCGCGCGAGGATCATGGCTTGCTGGCGGCGGTACTTGGTCATATGATGGCAGACTTCACAATCCTTATGGTTGTGTATCGGATGTCCG
>DATDRD010000070.1:0-2912 GCA_035291925.1 Anaerolineales bacterium | reverse complement strand
CCTGGTCGCGTTCTTATTATTCCTGGTATTCTGGTTTAGCATTGTCTATATTTCGGCCTGCGGGTTCACACTCACCTGTAAACAGGGCGCGCCTTTGGTCATACGCACACCGATCCCTACGTTGATCCCTGCCCCAGGTTCTGCTTCCCCGGTGCAAGCAGGCGCGGCTGAATTCAATAAATGCCAGGTGGCCGCGGTTGACCTGGTTGGCGCGTGGGTTGCAACCGGATATTCAGAAAAGGAGCCATTTCCGTTTACTGACATAAATGGTCAGACCTGTGAAGGAACGTTTGCAGAAGATATACAACCCCTGTTTGTGGAAAACAGTCTATGGTATCCGGGTGCGTTAGGATGCGTTTCCTGCCATAACTCTGATTTGTCAGATAGAAGCGCGGGACTGGATTTGACTTCTTACGAAGCAATATCATTGGGCACGCGGCGCGTGGCGGGTGCATCATCATCGGGCACCGATATCCTTGGTGGGGGTGATTGGGAAGAGTCCCTGTTGCATGAGGTGCTTGTCAATCAAAGTTTGGTCCCGGAAGGTCACTCACCCGATGCTCCTGCCCAGGAAGTGATTGTGTATACAGGTCAGCGGGTCGGTGAAGCGGAAGTGACCGCGACGCCAACGCCATAATGACGCAACAAAAACGCCTCACAATGCGTGAGGCGTTTTCAGCGGAGAGGGCGGGATTTGAATATCATCCCCTCAATGGGGGCGCGCGTTCCCAAAACAAGAAAACGCCCCACGGTGTGTGAGGCGTTTTCAGCGGAGAGGGCGGGATTTGAACCCGCGTTCCCTTTCGGGAAACACGCTCTCCAGGCGTGCGCGCTAAACCGGACTACGCGACCTCTCCAATTGCCTTTTTAGAGCGGGCGAAATTATACCAGAAATAAGGCATGGTTCTTCTAGAAACCGTATAAAATAATGCCGCCTAAAAATGCAAGCGTAACTGCAATGGCGAAACTGAGGCCATAGGACGCAATATATAAGAAACGATTGCTCTTCTGAAATAAATCCGGGTTGCGGTAACGTACAATACTGATCCCCATTGTGAGGATGAATAAAAGCATGGCCAGAATAATCTTTGTACTTGCATTTGGCGCATCACCGAGATAATTTTTCAGGTTATCCAGAAAGCCAGTAATGCCTGCCGCGATCGTACTGATCGAGGCCAGGACGATATTCGCAAAGGCGGTTTGTTCGAGCGCTGCACTCTTTCTCCAGTACGAGAGCAGTATGAATAGGAACGCTGCGCCAGTCAGGGCGATGGGAAAGTGCACAAACATCGGGTGGGTGGGATGCAATTCCGTCAGGGCATGAATTACGCGATTAATGAATTCCATACTTCTCTCCTCTGCGATTTCCTGATTACATCCATTGATGAGACCCTGGTCAAAACACAGGGTCTCGTCAATGTGTAATTCGATATTTCCTATCCAGATGGAGCCGATTTGTTGATTATTACCAAACCCAGGCTGGGAGGTCACTTATCTATTTGTTTGCTTCGGCGTTTTGATTTCCACCTTCAGTGTTCGGAGGAGTGGTCGCCATGGCTGGCGGTGTTCGTGTGATGCGCCAGCCGCTGCGAGTGAACAGCCAGTAGATGAACCAGATGGCGAGGCCGAACATCACAATGCGTCCCAGGAACAACAATGGAGGGATGAAGCCGAAGCCCATCATTGGGAAACCGGTGGGACCCATTCCTCGGTTGGAATCGCGGCCAAAGTCGTTGCCAAAGTTGTGCATGGGCATTCTCTGCGGATCAAAGTTTCCGAACCGACGGAAAAGCGGGGTGTTACTATTAACCGTTGCCTGCTGCGCAGCCTGGTTGTATCCAATACGATAAGCGGCGTACCCGAAGCCGGCAAGCACGCCAATGACCAATACTGCAGCGATGATGCGAAGGATCACTTTTTTCATTTGAATTTCCTTTCTTTCATTTCCTCAACTTTAGCACGGCTGTGTAAAGACGCAGTGTAAAAATTGTGTGCAAATTATCAAGGTTGACTCAGGATTTCTTCGGCAATGCGACGGCGATCCTCAAGCCCGTTCCCGCTTCACTCCCTGGACTGAGCCGCGCCGAAGTCTCAGCCGATAACTGCCCGCCGTGCGCCTGGACAATGGATTTGGCGATAGCCAATCCCAGCCCTGAGCCGCCCGGAACAGCACCGTCACGCTGACGGGAGGAATCTGTTCGATAGAAGCGTTCGAAGATTCGGTCGAGATCTTCTGTTTTCAAGCCCGGGCCGCTATCCTGCACAGAGAGTTCAACTTGATCGTCCACTTGTTTCGCGCTGAGGGTGATCCGTCCGCCTTCGGGGGTGTGGCGCAGGGCGTTGTCCAAAATGTTCGTGAGGACTTGAGTCATTCGACCGGGATCAACTTCAATATTGGGAAGCGTCGAAGCGATATCCAGATCGAGCGAAATGTTCTTTCTCTGGGTCTGATATTGATACAGCGACGCCACTTCATGGATGAGTCGCTGTGGTTCGATGGTCTGCAGGCTGATCGTCAATTCACCTGCATCTGCCAGGGAGAGCGTGCGCAAGTCATTCACGAGATGTTCGAGCCGCGCCGCCTCTTCGCGGATGATCTCAAAGTTTTCGCGCGTGGGCTGCAGGACACCGTCATGCACGGCTTCGGCATGACCGAGGATCAAACTCAATGGTGTGCGGAGTTCATGCGCGATGTCGGCGGTCATCTGCCTGCGCACATTGACGGAACGCGAAAGCTCCGCGCTCATCTTGTTGAAGGCCTTGGCAAGTTCTCCTAACTCATCGCTCGAACGGACAGGGACCTGTTGTGAAAGATCACCCTCTGAAACAGCGTGTGTGGCTTGCGTAAGTTCACGGATGGGTCGGGTGAGAGTGCGCGAAAGGAAGGTGCCCAGCAGCAAAGCGATGACCGC
>DATDRD010000069.1:0-6062 GCA_035291925.1 Anaerolineales bacterium | reverse complement strand
CGCTGGAAACGCAAACACCGATCTTGTTCGAGGATTATTACGCGCCGTTCGAGCGCTGGTTCGAAAACCGCATCTATCCATCTAAAGACGGGTTGGCGATATTCTTTACGGAGATCACCGAGCGCAAACGCGCGGAAGAGGAGCTGCGCGCCAGCCAGCGCAATCTGCGCGCGCTGATTGATAACACCGATGGGATGATTTTTGCCGCTGACAGGGAATACAAACTCATTGTAGCGAATAAGAAATTTGAAGAGGAGGCCAACCAGCTTATCGGTCATCTCGGCAAGCCGGGCGAACTCGCGATTGACAATCCACAATTGTCCGAGGAAGTACGAAAGGCATGGAAAGCGCGCTATGATCGCGCCTTGCGCGGCGAGCATTTCTCCGTGGAACTGGAACGCAAAGCCGCTCCCCAATCCCAATGGTTACAGTATTGGTACAGTCCCATCGCCGATGAATCAGGCGAGATCACAGGCTTTACTTCCTTCGCCCGCGATATCACCGCGCGCAAACGAGTGGAAAATGCTTTGTGGGAGAGTGAACAGAAGTTTTCTGTTATTTTCAAAAAAGCTCCTTTTGCCGCCGCGCTTTCCAGACTCCCTGATGGGGCTATTGTGGAAGTTAATGAAGAATTCGAGGGCGTGTTTGGTTATGCCCGTCAGGATGTGATCGGCAGGACTTCTGTTGAGTTGGGAATGTATCCTGATCCAGATGAACGGATTCGAACGGCCGCCAAGGTTCAGGAGCAGGGTTTCGTACGCAATGCTGAGATGAAGTTGCGAACGAAATCTGGCAATCTGCGCGATTTCCTGGTAAATACGGATTTCGTGGAGATTGGGAAGGAGAAACATGTTCTCACCACCGCCAAAGATATCACTGAGAGCAAGGAGGCAGAGGGGGAACTGCG
Source organism: Anaerolineales bacterium (assembly GCA_035291925.1). Classification (GTDB taxonomy): domain Bacteria; phylum Chloroflexota; class Anaerolineae; order Anaerolineales; family Villigracilaceae; genus Defluviilinea. The sequence continues at coordinate 5,155 of DATDRD010000069.1, read as the reverse complement.
CCTCCATCGCGACCGATTGGCTGAACTCTCGCGCCGACTCGTCGAAGCCCACGAGACCGAACAACGCGCCATCGGCCGCGAACTGCACGACCAGATCGGGCAGATGCTGACCGCCCTGAAATTGACGATGGATGTTGCCACGCAACTCCCGCCGGAACTCGCGGCGAAAAAGATCGCACAGTCGCAGGAACTGGTCAGCGAACTGATCGGACGCGTAAGTAGTCTTTCACTGGAACTGCGTCCGCCCATGCTCGACGATCTCGGGCTCATCCCCGCGCTCACCTGGCACATCAACCGCTTACAGGAGCAAACCGGAATCCAAGTGGATTTCAAACACAGCAGCGTGGAAGGCAAACGCTACGATACTGAAATTGAGACCACGGTCTATCGCATCGTGCAGGAGGCGCTCACCAACGTGGCGCGTCATGCTCATGCCACCCGCGCCCGGCTCGAGGTCCGCGCGCGAGGCGGGCAGATGGAGATCCTCATAGAAGACAACGGGCAGGGCTTTGATCCGCAGGCAGCGCTGGCAAAACATCGCTCGAGCGGCTTGTCGGGAATGCGCGAACGCGCCAGCCTCGTCGGCGGAACGTTCCGCATTGAATCACAACCAGGCAGGGGAACAAAGATATTGATCCAATTGCCTTTAACCAGGGAGAGCACGTTATGACCACCATAATCCTTGCCGACGACCATCATCTCGTGCGCGAAGCCCTGCGCCTGTTGCTTGAAACCCAGTCTGATTTCAAAGTCATCGCCGAGACGGGCGATGGATTGGACGCGATCGCGCTCATCGAAAAACATAAGCCTAATGTTTTGATCGCCGACATGATGATGCCGGGTCTTTCGGGACTGGAAGTTGCGCGGCGGACGAAGCGCGTTTCCCCCGCTACGAAAGTGATCGTCCTATCCATGCACGATGCCGAGAGTTACGTGGTGGAGGCGTTGCAGGCCGGAGTGGCGGGTTACGTGTTGAAGAAGAGTTCCTCGCAGGAGTTGATCTTCGCCATCCGCCAGGCGCTGGAGGGGAATCTCTACCTCAGCCCGTCGCTCAATGAACGCGCCATACAAGCATACATGCGACGCGCACAAGACTCGCGCGCCGACGACCCCTACGACACGCTCACCTCGCGCGAGCGCGAGGTATTTCAACTGGCGGCGGAGGGGTCGAGCAACCCGCAGATCGCGGAAAGACTCTCGCTCAGTCCGCGCACCGTCGAAATGCACCGCGGCAATCTGATGAAGAAACTGGGCTTGAAATCGCAAACCGAGTTGGTGAAATACGCCGTGAAGCGCGGGCTGGTGGAGTGACCCCCTCCCCAGCCCTCCCCCAAATGCGGAATGAAAATTTGGGTTGACAAGTTTAAATCCACTTTCGCATTTGGGGGAGGGTGCCGAAGGCGGGAGGGGGTCGGGGTAATACAGGGCAAACGCACCAAAATTACCGTACATTCACAATAGTCCTTTGACAATGCCTCTGGTATTATGGCAGTAATGAAAAACCATGAATCACCAGAGGCACAATGAATGACCCCATCCGCATTTTGCTCGTGGACGACAGCCCCTACTTCCTCGAAGCCGCGCAGATCTTTCTCCGCTACCACAACATGATCAAATTAGTGGATACCGCCTCCGACAGCGAAGAGGCGCTTGCCAAAGCGCAGGCTCTCAAACCGGACTTGATCCTGCTGGATTTGAATCTGGGCAATCGCTCCGGGCTGGATCTCATCCCGCTATTCCGGGAACATCTCCCCCAAACCAGGATCATCGTCCTGACCATCATGTTCGAAGACGCCTACCGCATCGCCGCCATGCAGGCTGGCGCGGATGCGTTCGTGCCCAAGAACTCGATGAACACGGATCTCGTCCCCACCATCCTTGAACTGATGAAACCTTCCTCCAATGGCAAGCCTCCCGACAAAAGCCCGGGTGGTGACCAGCCGGAGAGCCAGAAGAACCCCGCAACGCAAACACCCTCTTCACCGAATAAATTGAGTCGCTTCGAAACAGCCGTTTGAAAAGGAGCACAAGCATGAACAAGCCATTCACAACCAGCATGATATTGTTTTGTGTTCTGATCCTCCTGGCGGGATGCAAAGGATTAGCCAATCCAACCGACGCGCCGCTGACAGAGATCACCGTACAACTGCGTTGGACGCACAACGCACAATTTGCCGGGTTTTACGCTGCCGAGCAGAATAGATTCTACGATGCCGAGGGGCTGGCTGTCACCTTTGTGGAAGGCGGACCGAACGTTGATTTTGTCCGGCCGGTGATGGACGGCGCCGCGCAATTCGGCATCGCCAATGCAGACGCCCTGATTCTCGCGCGGAGTGAAGGCCAGCCTGTCCGCGCCATTGCCACCATCTACCGCCGCAGCCCCACCGTCTTTTTAACGCTGGCTGAGTCTGGCATCACGCGCCCACAGGACTTTGTAGGCAAACGTATCCGCGTCGTGCGCGCCTCGGCAGGGCTGCTCCATTCCATGATGGCGCACGTTGGCATCACTCCCGATCAGTATACAGAAGTGAACGTGGCCGCGAATTTGGAGCCGCTTTACAGCGGTGAGGTGGATGTTTCCAGCGGCTTCATCACCAACGAGGTGCTGGTGGCGCAGTCGGCTGGATATGAACTCAATCTTATTTATCCGGATGATTATGGTATTCATTTCTTCGCGGATACGCTCTTTACCACTGATGATCTGATCGCAGGGAATCCAGATTTGGTGCGGCGTTTCCTGCGCGCCACGCTCAAGGGGTGGACCTTCGCCGTTGAAAATCCGACAGCCATTGGGCAAATGGTCTTGAAATACGCTCCGAACGCCGACGCGAGCCTGGAAATTTCCAAGATGACCGCAAGCCTGCCGCTCATCAACACCGGCGAAGATTTCATTGGCTGGATGAAGCCGGAGATCTGGGCTGACATGGAAAAAACCCTGCGCGAGCAGGGCGTGCTGACCGCGCCGCTGGATGTGACGCAGGTATATACCATGCAATTCTTGGATGAGATTTACAGCAAGTGATGATCAAAAAACTCCTTCTTCCGCTCGTCTTTCTCCTGGCCGCCGCCGCGTCACGCTTCTGGTTCACGCCGCTGGCTGAACGCCTGCCCGCCGATTACGCCAATGAAGTCTTTTACGCGCAGGAGAATCAATTCCGCGATTCTCCGGGCGGTGAATGGCAGGTTAGCAAACTCATCGCCCGGCGGGTGGATCAGGCGCTGTCGGTAACAAGCCAGGCAATCATCATCCAGGGCGATTTATACATTTACTATGATAGTGGTGATTTGAGTTTCCAAACCGGCGGCTTGTACGGGGTGGATCGTCTCAGCCGTCAAAACCTGCCCAGCTACGGGAACGAGAAGCGCAGTGGTCAGTATCTCTTCCCAGCCCCGCTTGCAAAAATGACGTACATTCTTTGGGATCCATCCTACATCGGTCCCCAAACGGCGGCTTTCGATCACACCGAAATGTTGGATGGGCTTTTAGTGTACGTTTTTGCCTTCTCGGTGGTGGAACTGAACGAAACAGATGGATATAGTTACCTGCCCAATATCCCGGAACGTTATCTGGCTCACACCAATGCCCAGGGCATTCTCTGGGTGGAGCCGCGTTCAGGCATCATCGTAAATTACCAGGATCAAGGCGCAAGTTCCTTTATTGATCCGACGAGCGAAGAACAGGTTGCCGAGTTCAATAAATGGGTAAATGTCTTCACCCCTGAAACCCGCGCCGCTCAATTGGGATTGGCGCGCGCAGCGCGCCTGCGCATCCTCGCGCTGGAAATCGGACTGCCCGCCGTGTTGCTGTTGATCGGTTTTTCCATTTTGCTGATGTCATTGCGAGGAGCGTTCTTTGCGACGAAGCAATCTCCTCTTTCGGCGAGGAGATTGCTTCGCTCCGCTCGCAACGACAGGTCGGAATCCCCATGAAACTGCGCCTGGGCATCATCCCAAAATTGACGCTGGTGTTTGTCATCTTCGCGGCGGTATTGATTGCCAGTCTGGGTCTGTTGGTATTCCGAAACGCTCGTTCCTCCCTGCAAACCGCTAATATATCCGGATTGCTTTCGACGGCGCTCGAAAAGGAGACCGCCCTCGATGCCTGGGTGGAGGAACGCCAGGACGATACCGCCGCCATCGCCGCTTCGCCTCATCTGCGTGATGAAGTGATGAGGCTGAGATCGGCCGCGCCAGATTCGGAGGAGGCGCGCGCGGCTTATGATCGCCTAGTCGCAGGCTTTGCGCCGTATGTCAAACCGCAGGGCGTATTCCTGGAGGTCATGGCGCTCGACCCTGAAACGGGCGAGGTGCTGGTTTCAACGAACCCCGCGGAAAAGGGAAAATTCAAGGAGAACCGGCCTTATTTTATCAACGGCCGGGATGGCTCTTACGTTCAGAATGTGTATTACTCCATCACGCTCCAGGCACCGGCGATGACCGCCTCCGCTCCCATCCGCTCGGAGGATGGGAGCCTGCTGGCAGTGCTGGCTGCGCGATTGAACCTGGAGGAGATGAACGCCATCATCGCGCGGCATACGGGCTTGCACCAGAGCGATGAAGCCTTTTTAGTGAACACCTCCAGTTTATTCGTCACCCAGCCGCGTTTGATCCCCGACCCGGCCGTACTCCAGCGCGGCGTCCATACCGAGGCGGTCGATCGCTGTCTGGAACGCTCCAGCGGGGTGATCTCCGCGCTGGATTATCGCGGCAACCCAGCCCTGATCGTTTATCGCTGGCTTCCCGAACGCCAACTCTGCCTGATCACAAAAATAGACCAGGCGGAAGCCCTGGCTCCGGCGAATGCCTTGCGCGGGACGATTTTTACCGTCAGCGGATTCATACTCATACTCGCCTCTGTGCTGGCTTACGGATTGGCGCGCAGCATCACCAGTCCGATTCGGGCATTGCAGGATGGCACGGCGCGCTTTGGGCGCGGCGAACTTGAGAAACGGATCCCGATTACCACCCACGATGAGCTTGGCAAACTGGCTGTCGAATTCAACGCCATGGCAGATGCGCTCATGAAGAAAGAGGAGCAGTTGCGCGGTCACGCCGCGCAACTCGAGAAAATGGTGGAGGAACGCACTGCTTCCTTGCGCGAGAAAGAATACCTCCTGTCCGAAGCCCAGCGCATTGCCCATATCGGGAGTTGGGA
>DATDRD010000068.1:0-3663 GCA_035291925.1 Anaerolineales bacterium | reverse complement strand
TGAAAAGATCGTGGCAAGGGCAACTGCGTCAAATCCCACCACTGGCGTAAAGGCTGTTCCACTTGCGATGGCGATCTGGCCGACAAGATACGAGATCAGCCATCCAAACATGATCCCAATGATTCCGCCAATCAGACTCAGCAACGATGATTCGGTCAGGAATTGAGTCAGGATGTCACGCTTGCGCGCCCCCAGTGCCTTGCGCAAACCGATCTCGCGCGTCCGTTCTGTAACCGACACGAGCATGATGTTCATAATGCCAATGCCGCCCACCAAAAGGGAGATGCCTGCAATGCCGCCCAGAAAGATGGTCAGGATGCCGGTAATGGATGCAAATGTTGTGAGCAGGTCCTGCTGGGTAAAGATGGTGAAATCATCTGCACCGACAGGGGTGCGATGCCGTGTGCGCAGGATCTGGGAGATTTCTTCCGTTGCCTTCAACACCAGATCCCCACTGACCGCCTGCACAAAAACAATGTCCACACGGTCATTGCTGCTGCGGCGTATCAGACGCGCCTGCGCTGTGCTAAATGGAACGATCACCTGGTTGTCTTCGCTCCCAAACGCCCCGCCGCCCTTGGATTCCAACACACCGATCACCCGGAACGGCTGGCCCTCGATACGAACCGTTTCGCCGGTAACCCCGTCTGCATGACCGAAAAGAGTCTCTGCAACTTCAGGGCCGAGCAAAGCCACAGAGGCACGCCCGAGGATGTGTTCTTCTGTGATGAATTCCCCCTCAGCCAGGTTCAGGTTTCGCACCTGAAAATATTCAGGTGTCACCCCGAAAAGTTGAGGGGATGTTTGTTCGCCACCAAATGAAACGACTGCATCTGCCTGCAAGGCGGGTGCAACAGCTTCAATGGACGGTGCAGCAAACCGATCCCGCAGGGCATCAGCATCACCAATGGTCAATGGTTTGGTGTTACGGGCCTGGTCGCCGGGAGAACCGCGAAAAACGAACAGGAGGTTTGTGCCGATACCGCTGATCGAACCGGTAATCGAAGCCTGCGCTCCCTGCCCAACGGCAAGCATGGCGATCACCGCCGCGACACCGATGACAATGCCGAGTACCGTCAGACTCGAGCGGAGCTTGTTGCCGCTCAAACTTTCGAGCGCTTCGAGAAAGGCCTGCCCAATCGTCATGATGCACTCTCCAATAAACCGTCACGCAAACGGATCACGCGCTGCGCATGCTCCGCAACGATTGGATCATGCGTGATAATGATCAACGTCGTTCCGCTTTCCTTGTTCAGGTTAAGCAGGAGACTCATGATCTCTTCCCCGACCTTTGAGTCAAGGTTGCCGGTCGGCTCATCTGCCATGATGATGGCAGGGTTATTGACAAGTGCACGCGCAATGGCGACACGTTGTTGTTGCCCGCCGGAAAGTTCATAGGGACGATGGGTCATCCGGTCTTCCAGCCCCACCGCTTTCAGGGCTTCGATTGCGCGCTCGCGACGGCCATCGGTTTTGTCGGAATACCGAAGCGGCAATTCGACGTTGGTGATCGCAGTCTGACGGGAAAGCAAATTAAAACTCTGGAAGACAAACCCCACTTTGCGGTTGCGGATGTCTGCCAGTTGGTCGTCATTCAGCGAAGCCACAGCTTCGCCATCCAGGAAATATTCACCTGAGGTCGGTCTATCCAGACATCCAAGCATATTCATGAGCGTGGACTTGCCCGAGCCAGAAGGGCCCATGATGCCGATCACTTCACCGCGTTCGATAGAAAATGAAACGCCGCGCAAAGCCTGGACCTCCACTGCGCCCATTTTATAGATCTTGGTCAGGTCATGGGCTTCGATCACGTTGGACATGGTTTTATCCACCAAACCTGCCGCCGGGGCCACCACCGGGTCCGAACTCCACTGGCGGATTCAGGACAACAATATCGCCTTCGTTGACATCACCACCCGCGATAACACTCATCGTGTCGGACGACGACCCAAGCCTGATCTCCGTTTTGACCGGTTGCCCATCCACCAGGAGATAAACCACCCGCTCCCCGTCCACGAGACGGACCGCGCGGTTGGGAACGAGAACGACATCCTGCATTTCTTCCACAACAATGTTAACTGCAGCAGTCATCCCGGGTTTGACATCTTGATCTGCATCGGTGAGTTCCACTGTAACCTTGAAATTAACCACGCCCTGCACCGATGTACCGGTCTGCGCCACTTCCACGACCTGACCGTGATATTCTTTTCCAAGGATGGCATCAAACGAAAGAGCCACGGGCTGCCCAACAGACACACTATTGATGTCCACTTCAGACACTTCCACATCCACCAACAGGCTCGATAAATTATCCATACGGAACGCGGTGGCGCCCGCGGCAACCTGGTCGCCCGGGAGCGGGTACGATTCGGTCACAGTGCCGGCAAAAGGCGCGATCAGGCGCGCCAGGTTGATGGTGGCCTGCGCCGCATCCACACGTGCCTGCGCGGCTGCAATGTCCACTGCGTCCGCTCCATCTTTCAGGCGGTTAAATTCGCGCTGGGCATCATCCAGTTTTGCCTTCGCAAGCCCAAGATCCTCATCTGCCTTTGCGATCGTTTCTTTACTGGCATACCCCCGATATTCCTTCAGCACGGGAACCGTTGTTCCGAATATCTTTTTATAACGGATTTCTTTAATGTGAATCTTGCCGTTCAATTCCTCACGCCAGTTCGCCGCCTTGTCATAGACTTCCTGCGCCTCTCGTAATGCGACCACTGACTGTGCCTGCGCAGTGCTGGAATTCAACAGGTCATCCAACGCTTTCTGCGCGGTGACCAGATCTGCCTCGGCCATGATGACGCTTTGAGGCAGGGATGTTTTTGCCAGATATGCCATGACAAAGTCTGCGGGAACATTATCGCCAACTTTGACATTGACGGTATCGACTGTCCCGGCCACCTGCCAGATCAGCACAGCAGTTTGTTTCGCGCGGACCGTGCCTGTTGCACCGATGGTGCCAGTCAGGTTGCCGCGTTCGATCTTTGCAGTCTGGAACTCGCTGGCGGTATCAGTGTTTGTACGGCGAACAAGCATAAACGCAGATACGCCAATTACAATAATCAGCAAAACGATCAAGGTTCTTTTGTTCTTTCTGAAAAACTCACGCATTGTTTCCTCCGCGAGGGGCTGCCCCGCCAAATTTCAAATTCTACCTTACAAATGTGAATTCACGATGAATTTTGAGGGCAGACACTATGGAAATCCAGCACAGTAATAATTGTGATGATTGTCGTCCACTTTGGTGACATATAAGCCTTTGGACATCATTTATGTTTAGGTATCATGATATTGAAACCCGCCTCTTCCCTGTGCCGGAGGAATTATGCAATCCATACCGAGTGAAACCCTGATCATCGACCGCAAGGCCCGTGCAAACATGCCTTTCTATGATCTCGATCTGCGCCCCCCCACTTTGCGCACGTGTGATTTTGAAGATGTGGTCATAGATTTCAGCACCGAACGCGCCATGCTCGAGGCGGCGCGTTGCATTCATTGCCCGGACCCGGCTCCCTGCATGCTGGCCTGCCCCACGCACAATGATATTCCATCCGCAATGTGGTTGATCGAACAGGGACGCTTTTCAGATGCTGCCGACCTTTACCATCAGACCAGTTCCCTGCCTGAAATTTGCGGGCGTGTTTGCCCACATGAAGCCTTATG
>DATDRD010000067.1:0-1519 GCA_035291925.1 Anaerolineales bacterium | reverse complement strand
CGTTCGTAGTCAGAGTCCCGGAGCAAATCGTCCATAAGGCGCTGGAAACGGTTCCTCGCCAATTCCATCTCTACGATTACGAGGGCAATCCCAAGGTCCAGTATGGAGGCGATGCGGTTCACTTCGACCCGGGTTCTTCGGGCATCACCATCCTTGATCCTGAAACCCTCGAACACAAAGATGCGACAACGCACGACCTGATCCGCATCCTTAAGGTCGCTGAGCAGATCCCACAATATGACGCGCAGTCCACAGCGCTGGTCTGCACCGAAGTCCACAGGGATATTCAGGATCTGTATCGCCTGTATCTGGTGATGCTGTATTCAAAGAAGCCCATCGTCACGGGCGCGTTCACGGACAAGACCGTCAACCAGATGATCGAGATGCTGGAGATCTTTGCCGGCGGGAGAGAAGCACTGCGTGAAAAGCCGCGCGCCATCTTCGATGTCTGTCCATCGCCTCCCTTGATCTGGTCAAACTTTGGCGCAGGCAACCTCATCACGTTGGCGCGTGCGGGGGTGCCTGCAGAGATCGTCTCCATGCCTCTTGCGGGCGCAGCCGCTCCTGTCACATTGCTTGGCGCGATCACGCAGCACGCCGCAGAATGTCTCTCGGGTATAACCATCCACCAACTGGCAGGGCCGGGTTCGCCCATCGTTTGGGGCGGCGCACCCGCCATCTTCGATATGCGCAAGGGCGGCACTCCTTTTGGAGCCGTAGAAACCGGGATGATTGATTCGTCCTATGCACAGGTCGGCAAATTTCTTGGCATGCCAACCCATGCCTATCTAGGTGCGACCGACTCAAAACTTGTGGATATGCAGGCAGGTCTTGAAAGCGGCATGGGCGCATTAATCGGGGCATTAAGCGGCATCAACATGATCTCTGGCTCAGGCATGCTGGATTCCCTCATTTGCCAAAGCCCCGAAAAACTGGTCATTGACGCCGAAGGTATCTCAATGGCGAAGCGCATGTTGGAAGGCATGAAGGTTCACACCGAAACGCTCGCCACCGGTTTCTATGAAGGTATCAATTTCAAAGGCGGCGATTTCCTCAAACAAAAGATCACATTGCAGCTCTTCCAAAAAGAGCAACACATGCCGAGCAAAGTGATCGACCGCGACTCCATGCGCGGCTGGAAAGAATCCGGCGGATTGGATGCCTTTGGCCGTGCCATACAACGTGTGGAACAGCTTCTCGCTTCCTATACAAAGCCGGAGCTTGACCCCGTTAAAGTGGCAGAGCTCCATGCCTTTGTGCGTGATCTCGCCAGACAAGCAGGCATGGACACACTGCCTGCGCACGATCTGTCTCCTGTTGTTGCATAAAACGAATTAAGGTGACAGTCACTTTTGTGAACGAAGTGACTGTCACCTTTTTGATTCGAGACCAGCCGCGTGGAGTTTTAGTGAAGCTGTTAGTGTAAAATTGTTTTGTTATCGTCCCGCAGGCTGGTGCAGACAATCATCCTTTGACTGGTTCATCCTGCGGGACGTTCTTATTTCTTATTTTGGGAGCC
>DATDRD010000066.1:0-8863 GCA_035291925.1 Anaerolineales bacterium | reverse complement strand
CTGACGTTGCGCGACGGTTCATCCGTGAGTGTTGGCTTGAGCGCTGATACCCGCATGAAATTTCCCGGTCCGAAGAATTCTACACCGGGCAGCATCCAGCCTGGCATGAATGCGATGGTGCAGGCCATTCGTGATCAGGGCGGCAATCTTATTGCCCGTGCCGTAATGGTGATTCCCGGCAAGCCATCCAAAATCCATCGCGTGGGCATGGTGACTGAATACACGGCAGGCAGTAGTATTACCATTCAAGACAAAGACGGCAATACCTACACATTTGCCCTCACCGCTGAAACAAAACTCCTGCCCGCCGAGCGCGCAGGAATGCTGGCTGTGAATTCACGTGTGACGATTATCGCGCCTCGGGATCCCGCCAGTGGTGGAGTAACAGTAAAAGGAATTGTGATTCACCCCGCAGCGCCTTGATATTTTGTCATACTGTCAAACATCTTTTAGCCGTCAACATCCATCCGGTGCTGACGGCTTTTTCTTTGGAACGAAGGAAGTAATAGAGATTGTGGAAGGTTCTTAACCCCCTTCCCAGCCTTCCCCCATTTGGCGATCACGAACCCACAGGGCAATGTAGCGGAAGGAGAATGTGCTGTATGATAAAAATGATAATTTAAGCTCCCAGCGCCGTCCCCTACGGAGCATCCTGCGGAGGTCGCTGGCATTGATAGGTTAATCGCCACCGAAGACAGAGGCGGGAGCAATATGTGGTTCGAAATCCACACAAACGATCTCGACCCGGGTGCATCGCCTATCAACACGGGGCTAGCCCCTACTCTGATGTAAAATTCATGGCATCACCCCATGTACAAACGACGCATCTTCTCCCGTCGTCAGACTTCCGCGCGGCGCTTGCGCCTGCCGATCAGTTTGATATTGGTGGTCGTCGCGATAACCGTTTGTGTGTTGATCCCATCCAGCCCGATCAACCTGACAGGCGCGGATCGATCCGGGAGAGGCTTGCCGACTCCATTGGCGACGTTCACACCCAGTCCTGTGCCGACCAGGGAACATATCGGACGCATCATCTTTACCTGCACGCGCGGCGATTACAACCAGTTGTGCATGATCAACGCAGATGGGACAGGCTACGTGCAGCTTACGGATATCGAAGCGCATAATTACTATCCTGTTTATTCCCCGTTGGGAGGTTCCGTCGTCTATGCTTCGAATCAAAACGGCGGCGTGTTCGACCTCTTCCTGTTTGTGTTCGAAGGCTCACGCTTGATCCGGTTGACCGAACAAATCGGCAATGTTGTTTCGCCGAGTTTCTCCCCGGATGGCTCGAAGATCCTTTTTGCGAACCGTGCTTCCGTGGGCCCCACATCCTTATGGACTGTTGACAACACAGGCGAGAACCCAGACCTGCTTTACTCGGGTCCAAATACCATCGGGGTCGCGGATTGGTCGCCGGCAGGGAATACCATCGCTTTTGCGATGGCTGTTGACCAGCCCGATTCGTATGAGATCTTCCTCATGGGTGAGGATGGGTCAAATGTACGGCAGTTAACACGCGGCCTGGCGGGAATCGGTGGTAGTCTTGACTGGTCACCGGATGGGAAGTATCTCCTGATCTTTGCAGGTCCGCCGGGAGATAAAAACATCTTCCGCATCGATGTGGAGGCAAAGACTGCCACACAACTCACGAACGGCGGCAACAACGCCGCCTGTTCCTACTCCCCCGATGGTCAATGGATCGCTTTTAACTCTTTGCGAAATAACGATCAGGCTGATATATTTATCATGCGTGCCGATGGATCGAGCGTGCGCCAGGTCACAAATAATCCCGAACCAGACTGGCAGCCACAATGGGAGCCGTAGCATTCTGTCATAAGGTGTTCATATGAAGAAAATCGTCTTTGTCACTGTAATTGTTTCCCTCCTTGCAGGATGCAGCGGGTCACCGATCTCCATCCCGTTCCTGCAAACATCTACGCCCGTGAATACCCCGGGGCCCACCGCAACGCCGTTCGGCCTGCCGGCTTCAAATACCCCTGATCTATTTGTGATCAATACCGCACAGCCTACAACGACTCCACCTACCGGAACACCGCTCGTCACGAATACTCCTGTTCCAACTTTTACGCCAACCATACGGCCAACCATCACCCTTGAACCGCTTGACCCCAGTTTATTCACGCCGTCCCCCAACTTGTTTTTAACTGTCCAGAGATCCACCGATCAAATCGTCTGGGGCAGCACCTGTGATGGAGCGCGATCCATTAAGTTCACTGCAAACGTCATGCCCGCGCGCAGGTTGCGGTATGTCACTTTGTGGTATCGTCTGCAGGATAAATACAGCGGACGCAACACAGACTGGGGCGGGGGCGCGATCATGAGCGATAACGACCAGGGTGTCTATTTCTATACGCTGGACTTAAGCCAGATCCAGAGTTATCGGTTTTACGAAGATGCCTGGTTCCAATATCAGCTTGTGGCATCCACCAGCACGCGCAGAGTGTTGGGCCGCTCGGTGGTCTCTCGCAGCGAAGTATCGCTTACGCACTGCACGGTCTTCAATCCCTGATCATCGATGTTTTCCCTGAAATGCACAAAGGTTTCTCCATGAAAAAATTCATCCCGATCCTCCTGTTTGGAATATTCCTGAGCGGCTGCTCTGCGTTGTCTCCTGTTCTGGAGCTTGTAGTCACTCCAACTCCTCCACCGCCTGTTAGGACGCTCACTCCGGCCCTGACGGTCACGCTCATCCCCACGCAGGATCTCTTTGCGACCTCGACCAGCACGCCGATCACCTTCACGCCCACGGATACACCATTCCTGCCGGAACAGCCTCCCACCGGCACCCCCACACCCCTGCCAACCTTTGGACCGCCTCCTAATCTTCCAAGCGCTGATTACTTGACGCCGAAGAACGAAGGCTTCCTGGCTGTGCTGATCTCCAACAACGTAATCCATTGGAATGAAGGTCCCTGCATGCCGCGCAATGTAAAGATCAGCGCCTTCGTTGAGGATTTGGTCGATACAGAAGATGTAGTGCTCTTCATGCGCTTGCGGGAGAAGAAGAACACGTTGAATGTTACCGAGTGGGGAGCGGGCGCGATCATGGTCAGAGGGGACAATGGCGCCTTCAATTACGATGTGCGGACCTGGAACATCCGGCGTTATTATTATTTCAAGGATGCCTGGCTGGAATATCAACTTGTGGCGGTGAACGAGAATCGCGAAGTCATTGGGCGTACGCAGATCTATGATCGGAATATTTCTCTTGTCCGTTGTATGCCGGTGCAATGAACTTTGCCCCCGAACTCATCTCGCTTCTGCGCGGGACACTCACCTGCACTTGCGCCAGGTGCAAGTGTCGACACGGCTCACATCGTCCCGATGCGTTTTCGGGAGTGCAAGCCCCAAAGCTGGTTGCCCTTACCGGGGCCGGAGTCTCACAGGAGAGCGGACTCCGTACCTTCCGCGACACACACCCTGCTACAGGCTCAGGGCAAGCAGGACTGTGGGCGCAATACATGCCGGAAGAGCTGGCCTCCCCTGAGGCCTTCCGGCGTGATCCCAAACTGGTGTGGGACTGGTACGCCTGGCGTCGTGAAGCGGTCAAAGGCGTGCGGCCAAACCCCGGCCATTATGCTCTTGCGGAGATGGCAAAGCGCGTTCCCCAATTCATCCTGATCACCCAAAACGTGGATGGATTACATCACCTGGCGGGGAATCAAAGACTCATCGAATTGCACGGCAATATCCAGCGTGTTCGCTGCGCGGATTGTTCTACGAATACGGAGACCTGGGGCGACGATACCGAGTCGGTCCCGCAGTGCTCAGCCTGTGGAGGATTGCTAAGACCGGATGTCGTCTGGTTTGGGGAGTCCCTGCCGCGCCATCAACTTGAGGCCGCGGTCGAAGCCGCGCGCACGTGTGAAGTCTTCTTTTCCATTGGCACGTCGGGGGTCGTCCAGCCTGCCGCGTCTCTGGCGTTCGCCGCGCATAACCGCCGCGCGCTCGTGGTCGAGATCAACGCCGAACCGACTCTGCTCACGCCGAAGGCAAATTATGCCTTCCAGGGAAAATCAGGGGAGATATTACCTGCGCTGGTGAAAGCAGTCTGGGATTAGGATAACTTTAGATTAAGGTGTTCTAAGTTCCAAATTGTCAAACTCGAAATTGGCTTTTAAGTCCGCCTCATATACTTGAATCGCCAGGGCGGTTGTTCCTTTTAGAATATGCTCGTCAGTCACATCGGCCACGTATTGATCATTAATCAGGAAAATGAAGTGCGAACTTTCTGCAATGATCGTCATGCGGTTTGGTGCCTCTGGCACAATGGCTGATGACTGGGTCCAGTCAATCACATCTTTCCACTCATCGTTGTAATTCAGGGAAACAAAAAAACCTTCATCGGCGATCGCGAAGTAGTAAAAGTTATCTTTCGTATCATTCCTGAAAATCAATCCGTAATCGGATGATGATCCCTCTATTCGCTGTGCTTCCACGCTTAAGTAAAAATCAATTACAGATTTTGTGTCGGCTGTTATCCATCCAACGAATCCTTTTTTAGAGGTGGTATCCCATATATATTTCCCGTTTTTCACCTCACGCGAGATTCTTGCATACTCATCATCATCCAGCCCCGTCGCCCAATGATTAGAGTTTGCATCGAACTGGTCTTCAAACAGAATAGGCCACTGATTGCCGGCGTTTGCAATCGTTGTTTGGATAGCTTGCGCAGTTGCTGTGGATTGTATAACTTGTTGGGTCGCGGTTAGATTCGGCGTAGGCGTGGGTGTAGGCGTGCGCGTGAAGGTTGGCGTTGGCGACGGAAAATATCGATCCGACAGAGAAAGTTGATCAGGTCGAAAGCCAATGAATGCGGCAACAAAAAGGATACAAATGCCCACGGCAGCCGCGCCAAGCATTGCCAATTTGATGATGCGCGGTTTTTGCAGGTCTTTGTCGATCGGATTGATGCCTGTGTTATTGTCCAAGTTGCACCTCGTAAAAACAGCCCTTGATTAACGTTTTACAGTGACAAAGTATTTATAGTAATGTGTTCCAGTCGGATAGGTATCCCAGCCATCGTTGATCGGCTGTGTGAAGTTAACCTGTATTTCCAGTTGATGGCGGCCGCGCGGCCATTGGGTGATGACCACATAGTATTGGCGGCAATATGCATCATCGGAATTGCGCTTGAAATCTTGTGTTGCTATTCGATCCATTGATACCGTTGTTCCACCTATGACGAAGGCGAGTTTAATGTGTTCAAAGTTTTCGTCCAATATCTCCTGCGTCGTGGTGCACCATGCATAGGACCAGAGTGTCGGCCTGGATCTGTCGAGGGCGATCTGATATGTGAACACATCGCCGGGTTGGGTTATTTCAGAGAAATCGGGTTTAACGCTGGATAGATTATCCAGATCGTTAGTGTTTTGATCCAATGCTTTTTTTGCTTCCTCGGTAGAGCCGATTTTTGGAACCTGGACAGATCTTATTTCTCCGTCCACAAAAAGCGAACTGATCGCGTTCCAGGCAGGGCTGAACGTCGCGCCAATGGGAACGATGACCAGCGCGCTGGCGACTGCCCAAACGGCGATGACGCGTCTCGAAACGGTGGCAGGCGAGAGGTCGGGTGTGACGCGTTCGGAGAGCCCGTTGACGATGCGACGCAATAGCCACCAGAGTCCAGCTGAGAGCAGTATCAAGTATCCGATCAACAATACGTTCAGCGTTTCTCCATAGATCGAGAGTGAGGAGCCATCTCCCGCGAAGTAATCCAATCCTGTTAGGTAGACCAATGGGTCGAAGCCGCCGTTCCAAAGTGTGTGCAAGCCGACTGAGAGGAGGTAAGCCTTGAATAATTTGCCACCCCCCTGTTCCTTCATGCGAAACCAGCCAAGGGCAATGATGCCTGTGCCGATGGGATGCAACACTGAACCGGTGGAGCGCAGTAAAGTGATGCCAGCCCAGCCCCAGCCGTTGTAACCCGCATAGAGTCCTTCGTACAGCATGTTTTCCAGGATAGCGAATCCTGCGCCGCTTGCCAAACCGATTGCGAATGCCTGTCTTTCGTTTTGGATGCGGGCGCGGCCGAACATGGGAATGCCCAGCGCCTTGGCGAACTCTTCAGGGATGGGAGCTTCGATCGCTGTAATGGCGAGGAGTACAAGGATCAATGGAGAGGCGAACAGTCGCTCGATCAATCCTGGCGTGCCCCATGCGATATCGACGAATCCTTCCGCAAGGTACCAGAGTGGTTCAATCAAGAGGTAGGCAAGATATGGAAGGGCCGTTTCCAGAATGATCGCAACGAGGATGGCGAGCGTGCTTCCGCAGACAAATGCAAGCGATGCCTGCCGCCACGTTAGGGGCCAGCCCATTCTGTGATATGCCCATGCCAGCACTGCAATTGTGGAAAGCGCCGCGCCTAACACGAAGATGGGCGGGAATATAAATTCTGCGGCAATGTTGGCGTTGATGACAAGGCTTCCCAATCCCAACACGAGGGCAAGGACGATCCAGAAGATATAAAATGATGGAAGTTTGAGGACTGACGATTTCCGATTGCTGATGGAACTCACGCCATGATAGACGGCCAGCGACCCGCAACCCAGGCCCAGGAAGATCGCGGCGACCTGCCCAAGGTTGTAGCTGAGTACGTCCTCGATGGGAACCAGGATCGGCAGACCAAAATAACCGATGAGAGCGGCGAGCCCCAGCAGCATCAACAATATGCCGACAATGACAGCTACATATGCCCAGAATTTTGAGGGTTTTGTATTCATAGTACTTCCTTTAGAACTCTTCAACTTCGCCCAGTTTCGATAAAATTTCAACCGCGCGCCTTTTGGTCTCGGGCGTCCCGGTTCGGAAAGCATTGAGAGCTTTTGTTTTGGCGGTGAGTGTGTCCTTCGCGTCCAAGGATTTGAGCATGTCTTCGAGTTCCTTGTCCATTTGAGGCGAGTCAACTTTTGCGCTTTCGACTGAAATGATCTTCTCACCTCTCTGTTCCATGAGCCAGCATCTGCCGCGGATGACTTGATTGCGTCCCCACATTGTTCCGAAGAGCCATAAAGATCCATTGCCTAACAGAAACAGCCATAGCCCATCATTTGGACCGGATCCCAGATTCAAGGCGAGCGCGGCCAGGCTCGCACGTATCGCCATCAGCAAGATGGATTGCTGGCTATGACGATAAACGAAGGCGCTTTTTGAAGTGAGACCGAGCAGCAAAGGTAGATGGAATATCAAGGGGATTAATGCGCTCAAGACCCGCTCGTTGATTGTTGAACTTGAGGATAGATTTATCGCCGAAATAATGAAAACGGGCAATGCAATGAATGGGGAGAGCAACAACCATGTGTAAATTCTCCTGGCTGTTTTCTTTTCATTGTCGCTTAGTGTGAAAGAAGAATCTGATCCTGGATTCTGCCGCATGACCCAAACCACTGCGAGAAAAAATAGCGCGCCCAAAATGGTCCAAACCGCGAGGACGATGGCAATGCCAACGTAGAGAAGCCAACTCATGCGTTTTGGTTCAGTAGATTTGACCATCGCCGTTGTCGCTTTCTTCATCGCTCACTCCCATTTCTCGAGCGTTTCGGACCACTCGCGGGTGCGGGCGCGCAATTGCTCGCGTCCGCGCTCAATGTAGATCGCGAAACCCATGATGAGCAAGCCCACACCGAATGCCACAAGCCAGCGGTTGATGTCGTATACGGAGACCAGCACGATCACTTGAGCGAGCAGTCCAACCGCGATGGCGCCGATCCCTGAGAAGAAAGGTATCTTTCTTTTTTGGATTGTTCCCCAATAAAGGATCAAAAGCGCCTCAACAAGCAGGAGGACGAAATAGGGAAGCCCCTGCGCGCCGTTCAATGATTGCGCGAACGATGTGACCAGCAAGACACCCAGCCCAAGGATTTCGATTCCGATCGCGTATTGTTTGCGTTCACGACGAAACTCGAGATATGCGATGCCTATAAAGTACAATCCGCCTGGTATGGCATAGAATTGGGGCTGACTGACCTCGCTCAAATACAGAACAATCACCCACGCAATTTCAAGCAATGCCATGCCGAGATAACCGAGCACGTATTGGCGTCCTCGATATGCGATGGTGATATACAATGCGCCTGCAAATGCGAGAGAGGCGGCAGTGGCGGTCATATGCGATACGACAAATGGAAGGCCGACTATCACGGCCGCGGCTGTCAGGAAGATCGATGCATGGGTAAGCGGAGTCGGCCACACGGTCAGGGATTTGAAGCGGGATGAAATCGGTTCGATGATGCGCGCCAGCAGATAGAGTCCGAATCCGATTCCGCCGAAGATTGCCAGCGCGTCCGCAAACGTGACTCCAGCCTGCTTCAGCGATGCTCCAACTGCTAGCAAGCTGAAACCGACCACGCCGTAAACGAGCCCGCCGTCCATCCACAAAATCGAGAATAGTGTGAGCAACAACGCATGCCCGAGGGCGAGCGTGATGGTCGTGTCATAACCGTTCAAGGCGATAGATTGCCACACGATGATATCTGTTACCGCAAAAACGAAGAACGGACGCGACCATGGATGACCCAACAGATTCTCCACGAACGCGAACCTGAACGCTTCGCTTCGACCCCTCCCTTCGTTCGCAGCGCGGTCCATCTCACTTGAAACTGGTCGGGCGATCCACCTGCTGAATCCATACCCCAGCAGGGACATCGCCCACGTCAGCGCGTGGAAGGGCAGTGCAAGATAATATGCTTCTGTACCCTTGGGATCGATGGTGAAGTAGGCAAGCAATGTCATGTGCGCGGCGAAGAGACTGGCATAGATCCACGCGGGCATTCGGAAGAGGAATGCCGAGCTCATGTAAAGAATCGTTCCTGCCGCGAATGCAAGTGTGATGGCAAGC
>DATDRD010000065.1:0-4238 GCA_035291925.1 Anaerolineales bacterium | reverse complement strand
CATTACGCACGCGCATAACAAAATCATCGGCGGGCATTACGCGTCACCTGATCTTGGACTTCCCTTCCATGGATATGTCGCTGGCGGCGTGGAAGATGACCACGAGGGGACGCGCCTTGAAGACGCGGTGGAACGTGTGCGACAGGGTATGAAGGCAATGCTTCGTTATGGGTCAGCGTGGTTGGATGTCGCTTCACAGGTGGGCGCCATTACACAGCTTGGCCTGGATTCTCGCCGCTTCCTTCTCGTGACCGATGACTCGCATGCTCAAACGATCTCCCAGGATGGTCATATGGATAGAGTCCTGCGCCATGCAATCGAGCAGGGACTTGAACCGATGACGGCGATCCAGATGATGACGATCAACACGGCCGAGCATTTCGGCCTGAGCAAGGAAATGGGAATGATCGCTCCCTGCCGTTGGGCGGATGTGGTGCTGGTAAAAGACTTGAATAACTTCAAAGCGGATATGGTCCTTGCGAAAGGACATGTCATTGCCGAAAAAGGTAAGTGGAAAGTCTCATTGCCCAGGTTTACTTATCCTTCGTGGGCAACGAAATCTGTCAAATTGAAACGGGCACTGAAGGCGGAAGATTTCAAACTCGTCACACGTCACACGCGCCGCCCTGACTGGCGAAGCCGTGTCGAAGGGTCACAGGTCAAAGCCAATGTGATCGGTGTGATCGAGAACCAGGCCCCGACCCGACATCTGACCTTTGACGTTCAACCCGAAAACGGTGAGATCAAAGTTGACATGAAACGCGACATCGTAAAGATCGCGCTCATCGAGCGTCACAAAGGCACGGGTCGTGTGACAATGGGACTTGTGAGCGGATTTGGATTTACGGAGAAATGTGCAATCGCTTCAACGGTTGCGCATGACAGCCATCATATGATCGTTGTTGGCACAGATGAGGAATCCATGGCGGTGGCAGGCAACAGTCTCGCGCGAAACGGAGGCGGGCAGGTCGTCGTCAAGAATGGCAAGGTTATTGGTCAAGTCGAGTTGAAGATCGGTGGCTTGATGTCGGATGAAAGGGCAGAGGTGGTCGCGAAGAAAGCTGAAACGATCCTGAAGGGCTTTAGAGATTGTGGATGTAAACTCAACAATCCGAATATGCAGTTGTCGTTACTCGCGCTTGTGGTGATCCCCGAGCTGCGAATTTCAGATAAAGGTCTCGTAGATGTGACCAAATTCAATTTTGTTCCTGTATTGGAGGGATAATGGCTAATTTTCCATTTCAACGTTTGCAGGCTGATCTGTCCGCGCTCATCTTGAGCACGCCTGCGGGCCAGCGTCTTGTTTCGGAGCCTGAGCTTGCCAAACAGATGGGCGTCTCGCGTGCCACGCTGCGCGAGGCGATGCGTACGTTTGAGACGCAGGGATTGATACGTAGAAGGCAAGGGGCGGGGACATTCGTTGTTGGTAAAGTGCCGGTGATCGATGCGGGCCTCGAAGTGTTGGAGAGCCTCGAGACGATGGCGCAGCGCATGAATTTGAAAGTCACGGTCAGTGACCTGCTTATCGAGCAGGTTGAGGCTGATGAGAAAGCTGCAACGGCTCTGGGCGTTTCGGAGGGAACACGCCTCACGCGCGTCCGACGCGTGATCCGAGCCGACAGCCGTCCTGTCGCATACTTGATCGATACCCTGCCTGCAGAAAGCCTCGAGCCTGAGGCTCTGCCCTATCGATTTAGTGGATCGGTGTTGGACTATTTGCTGTCGAGCGGCGTCGATCTGAGATTGTCACGCGCCGCAATCAGCGCGACGAACGCGCCAGCCGATGTGGCGAAGGCGCTTGAGATCCAGCGCGATGATGTGTTGTTACATTTCGCCTCACAGTTGTACGATGCGACTGGCAGCGTGCTGGATTACTCCATGAGCTACTTTATTCCCGGGTATTTCCACTTCCACGTCAATCGCCGCGTGGGAAATAGTTAGCCACAGAGAGCACAGAGATTTTAAGATTTGATTGAGTTTAGGCTGTGATCGTTGCTTTTAGATATTGGCGATTTGTTGTTGTGAGGAATAAATAATGAAAAATCTGCCAGCAAAAAATGCTGTAATGCAGGATGATCCTTTGACCCGGAGAATCATTGCCTGTGCAATCGAAGTTCATAAAAGGCTTGGCCCGGGGTTGCTTGAAAGGTTATACACGGAAGCAATGGTTATTGAAATGGGACTCGACGGGTTAAAAGTGGAAAAGAACGTAAGAATACCCGTGGAATATAGAGGAAGGCCCATTGGAGAATATATTATAGATTTGCTTGTAGAGGACATGGTGATTTTGGAACTCAAGAGCGTTGAAAGGCATGATCCCATTTTTGAAGCACAGATCCTGTCTTACATGAAACTCACTGGCAAGAGAGTTGGTTTGCTCATTAACTTCAATTCAAAAATGGTCAAGGATGGCATTAAGCGTTTTGTCCTTTAGCCTTTGAAAACTCAGGGCTCTCGGTGAACTCTGTGGCCATAAAAAGAAACTCAGAGAACTCAGTGGTCTCGGTGGCTAATTTATTTCATTATGAGGTACTTGTGATCGTTCAGGAAATAAAAAAGAAGGTCGAAGAAAACCGCGAGAACATTATTCAGTTCATGCGCGAGATCTGCGCCATCCCTTCGATGGACTCGCAGCTCAAGGAAGTCGGCGAACGCATCGCGGCGGAGATGAACAAACTTGGCTTTGACGAGGTCCGCTTTGACAGGATGGGCAATATCCTGGGGCGGATCGGTTCTGGCCCTTCGTCTTCGCTCAGGAGGCGCGTCATTGTCTACGACTCGCATGTGGATACGGTGGGCATCGGCGATCCCGGCACCTGGCAATGGGACCCGTTCAAGGGCAAGGTTGAGAACGAAATCCTGTATGCGCGCGGCGCCTGCGATGAGAAAGGTTCCACTCCCGGAATGGTCTACGGGCTTGCCATCGCGCGCGATCTCGGTCTGCTCGATGGCTGGACGGCATATTACTTTGGGAACATGGAGGAATGGTGCGATGGCATTGCCCCCAACACGTTTGTGGAAGTGGACCCCAGGATCAGGCCGGATTTTGTGGTCATCGGCGAGCCGACCAAAATGCAGGTCTATCGCGGGCACAAAGGCCGCGTCGAATTGAAGGTCACATCCAGCGGCAGGTCCGCGCACGCCGCCTCGCATCATCTGGGTGACAGTGCCTTGTATAAAATGCTCTCGGTCATTTCAGGTATTCGCGATCTGGACGCACACTTGCATACGGATCCGTTCCTGGGGAAAGGCACCATCATGGTGACCGATACCCGCATCAGCACAGCATCCATCAACGCCGTCCCGGATGGATTCACGGTATTCATCGACCGTCGTTTGACTTTTGGTGAGACAAAGGAGGAAGCCGTACAGCAGGTGCGCGATTTGATCCCCGGTTATTTACGGAATCAGATCAGCGTCGAGGAACTCTTCTATGACGACCCGTCTTATACCGGCTTTGTATTCCCCGTCGATAAATATTACCCAGCCTGGGCGCTGGAAGAGGCCCATCCAATAGTACAGGCAGGACAGGAGACTGTCAGGCAGTTATGGAAGGAGACGCGTCCAACGGGCAAATGGAATTTCTCCACGAACGGGACATATTGGGCGGGCAAGGCGAAAATACCATCCATCGGGTTTGGCCCGGGTGATGAAGCGTATGCTCATACCAGTCATGAACAAATCCCGCTCAACGAAGTGGTCGCTGCAGCCGAGTTCTACGCGTTATTCCCAAAGATGCTGGAGGAGAAAGTTCAACAAGACTAACGAGTCTGGTATGTCTAACATGTCCGACTTGTAAGACCTGTGAGACTGACAAAGCCAAAGAAGGAAACTTTGGAAGCAATTGGATGCCTTGTGAAGTCCAAAATCTAACAACTAAATCGGAGGTTCGTATGCGTAGTTTTGCTGGTCGTGATATTCTCTCACTCAAGGAATTTGAGCGCAATGAGTTTTTCCACGTGTTCGACGTGGCTCAGAAGATGGAACCAATTGCGCGAGCAAGAAAGAACGTGGATCTGCTCAAGGAAAAGACCCTGGTAACGGCCTTTTATCAGCCTTCGACGCGCACGCGTCTGGCCCACGAAGCCGCCATGCATCGTTTGGGAGGCCACGTCACGGGCTTCTCCGATGCAAAAATGACCCGCGCCGGTGACTTCTATCAGGAGTCCATCAAGGACACGGTCAAAATGCTCGAGTTCTACGGCGACGTGATCGTGATGCGCCACTTTCAGCAGGGC
>DATDRD010000064.1:0-7476 GCA_035291925.1 Anaerolineales bacterium | reverse complement strand
CTTGAAAGCAATGCCCGCGTTGGGATCATCCACCTTGAGGATGTCATGAATGCCGTGACAATCGGTGCAGACGGGTTTATTCGTTGGCTGGTCGGGATAGTTCTCTTCGAACATTTTCACAGTCGTGCCGTGGAAATCAGAGACATAAGTATTCAACACGTTTGTCGAAATACCATATTGCTTCATGAGGGTTTCATTGGTGTGGCAACTGGCACAGAGATAAGGTGTGCTGTTGCGGAAAGTGTTGGATGTGGGATCCCCAATGTTGTGAACACCATGGCAATCAATACAGGTCGGTACATATGGATTGCCTTCCTCGGTCAACGCCGCGCCGTGGACGCTTCCTTTATATGTTTCATAGATCGTGTTGTGGCATTTGGCGCAGGTCTGCGGGACGAGAAGCCGCGCTCCCTGCAGGAGTTCACCTGTATCCTTGTTTGTGAGGCGCGGCTGGGTATGCGGATTATGGCAGTCGGTGCAGACTGCGGCGTTCGTATTGCCCGCCGCCAGTGCCGTCTGATGAACACTATCCAGCACTTTTTCGTATTGCTCTGTATGACATTTCTGGCAGGTGGGATACATCTCCAGCGAAAAATCGCGCGGACTGCTCGCAGTCACTTCGGGATGAGGAAAACCGGTAATGTTCGTATGGCAATCCACACAGGCAATTTTTTCCGTTCCATGCACGGACGCCGAAAATCTTTCCCCATTGATGATGAGTGGAACTGATTGTCCCCCAATCTGAGCCGTCATACCCGCCTGCTGATGACAGGCCAAGCAAGTTTCGTCAGAGGGTTTATCACCTTGAAGCTGAGGCGCAGCCTCAACAGGTGTTATAGACAGGGTCACGACCGCGAGAAGAAGAAAAGCTCCGAACACCAGACCAGTCAATCCAAACTGCAATCTGTGAGCCCTGAACCATTTGCTCATTGCAATCTCCTAATTAAAGATGGGCTACGTAATTTCCAGATTATACAATCAAAATACCCACTTTTGCGCGTGGGATAATTGCCCCAATTCTAAGTGGGGATGTCACCTCCTAAAAGTGTAGAAAATCATGGAAAATGTATGATCATGGGGAAAATTATCCAGAAGGGGTTCTTAAAATTCCCACGTTCACACACTAATAGGATATATTTGGGGAAATTTTGTGACATTCATCTAACGCACTTCTCAGTCGCTATTAATCTCTATATGTAAAATAAATGTGCATTAACTCACATTCTTTTTTTCCTGTCATTCGGCATCGGAGGTAGACATGCGAATCAATAAATTTGTCATCGGCGGCCTACTCATTCTGGGGGCAGTCGTCTTTTTGATCTGGACTTCTACAGCGGCAAACGCGGAATATTTTTTGACGATTGATGAGCTCAATACAAAGGGCTCGGATGTCGTGGACAAGAACCTGCGCGTTTCTGGCGCGGTGATCGGCGACTCGATTCAATACGACGCCCAAAACCTGTCCCTGAGCTTTGAAGTTGCCCATGTCCCGGGCGATAATGCCGAACTTGAAACCGAAGGCGGACTCGCCGAAGCCCTGCATCAGGCTGTGATGGATCCAACACGTTCTCGCATGAAAGTCGTCTATGTGGGGCCAAAGCCAGACCTGCTGCGCAACGAAGCGCAAGCCATCATGACAGGTCATCTCGGCGCAGATGGTATCTTCTATGCAGAAGAACTTCTGCTCAAATGCCCAACTCGATACGAAGAGGCCGTGCCTGAGCAGGCCGGATTATAGATAATGAAAACCTAAAGGTCCAAAAGACCTTTAGGTTTTTAATCGAAGGAGACCTGGATGATCGCTAACTTCGGCTTCGGCGTTTTAGTTATATCATTTTTAGTGACACTTTACAGCGTCTTCGCCGCCATCTACGGCGAACGCAGGAAAATCCCTGCAATGGTGGAAAGCGCGCGGCGCGCCATGTTGCTGACATGGCCCCTGCTTACCTTGACTGCCGGTGTCCTCATTTATTTACTGGTCAACAATCACTTTGAAGTCCAGTTCGTCTATGAAGTCACCAGCCGCTCGATGCCCACCTATCTCAAAGTGACCGCGTGGTGGGGTGGACAGGCTGGCTCACTCCTCTTCTGGTCATGGTTGATGTCGGCGTTCGCGTCGCTTGTCACGCTCCGCAAATGGGACCGCGACCGCGAGTTCCTGCCCTGGGTGATCGTCGTTGCATGCGCCACGATGGCATTCTTTATCGGGATGAACGTCTTCTTCGAGAATCCGTTTGCGCAACTGTATCAGACATTCGACGGGGTTGCACCGCACACCTTCCAGCCAGCGGATGGCGTCCTCTTTACTCCACAGGATGGGAGGGGATTAAATCCGCTCCTTCGCCACCCGGGCATGGTCATCCATCCCCCAATGCTTTATCTTGGCTTCGTCTCTTTCGTCATCCCGTACGCGTTCGCGATGGCCGCGTTGATCACTGGCCGCACCGATGATCGCTGGATCCGTCTCACGCGCCGCTGGACGCTGTGGGCATGGCTGTTCCTGTCCTTTGGCCTCGTGCTCGGCGGACGCTGGGCTTACGATGTGCTTGGCTGGGGCGGCTACTGGGGCTGGGACCCTGTAGAGATCGCGGCCTTCATGCCCTGGCTGACCGGCACCGCGTTTTTGCATTCCGTGATGATCCAGGAGAAGCGCGGCATGCTCAAGCAATGGAATATGATCCTGGTTATTTTGACCTATGATCTTGTGATCTTCGGCACCTTCCTGACTCGATCCGGCGTTTTGTCGTCGGTCCACGCGTTTGCTCAAAGCGCCATTGGTCCCTTGTTCTTTGGATTCATCGGACTCACACTCATCACATCCGTCATCCTGCTCTTCCATCGCTGGAGCAGTCTGAGATCCGAAACACAGATGACCTCCATGCTCTCACGCGAAGCGTTGTTCCTGCTCAACAACCTTTTGTTCATGAGCATCCTGGTGGTATGTTTCTGGGGGGTTATGTTCCCATTGATATCGGAACTCTTCACGGGACAAAAAGTGACCGTTGGTCCCCCCTTCTATGAACGCGCCACATCGCCGCTCTTTGCGGCTTTGCTGCTGCTAATGGGCATCGCCCCCCTTTCGGCGTGGGGACAATCCACCGTGAAGACGCTCGGCCGCGCGATCTGGAAGCCAATCGTCGGCGCAATCGTTGTGACGGTTGTACTATTCGCCACCTACACACGAAATCCGGGTGCGCTGGTTGGTTTCTTCCTGATTGCGCTTGTCATCCTTGTAACCATCTATGAATACTGGCGTGGAGCAAATGCCCGCCAGAGGAGTCAGGATGAGAATATATTCACCGCCTTCTGGAATCTGACCGGGCGCAACCGCCGCCGCTACGGTGGATACATTATCCATCTCAGCATGATGTTCATGGCGGTTGGAATACTCGGCATTGAAATCTTCCAGGTGGAAACACAGGGCACTCTGGAAATCAATCAACAAATGAGTGTCGGCGGCTATGACGTTGTCTATCAGGATATCGCCCAATTTCCCGGACCCGATGGGCGCGAAGTGACCCGCGCGGTTCTTGGTGTATACAAGGGCGGCGAATATCTTGGAGAGCTCAACCCGCGCATTGATTATTACTACGACGCGCAACAGACCATGACCATCCCCGGTCAACGTTCAACGCTCAGAGATGATCTTTATATCCTGCTCGTAGATTGGGAACCTGTCGCCGCGACAGGCGCGACCTTTAAGATTTTCGTCAATCCGCTGGTCAACTGGCTGTGGCTCGGAAGTTTGCTTTTCCTGGTTGGTGTCGTCATCGCGGCCTGGCCGGAAAAAGACGCGGAACGCGCCGCTGTACGCTCAAAAGCACGTATCCAGCAGCAAACCAGTGCGGCAGATTAGCAAAGTAGGATGTAAACAGGTAAGCAAGGAAGAAATGATGGGATCATCACGTATTACTTTTTACGTTTTACTTCTTACTCTCGTCCTCGCCGGGCTGTGGACTGGTCCTGCGTCTGCTCAAGGCCCCACCCCCACTGATGATGAAGTGAACCGCATCGCCAAGCAGTTATATTGCCCGGTCTGTGAAAGTACACCTCTCGATGTATGCCCCACGGAGGCGTGCCGCCAGTGGCGTGATGTGATCCGCACCATGCTGGCAGAAGGCAAAAGCGAGGCTGAGATCAAACAGCATTTCGTTGAACAATACGGCGTGCGCGTGTTGAACGAGCCGCCGAACCGGTTGGTCTCTTATCTTGTCCCGGCAGTTGCCATCCTTCTCGGCGCCTTCATGCTCTTCCGAGGCTTTCAGATGTGGATGAAGCCATCCATTACGGAATCACGTTCGGAGGACGCGAAGCCAGAGGCGCAACCGGCCCAGGATCCGTATATCGCCAAGCTGGAAGAAGAACTGAAAAAAAGAAAATAATCCCTCACCCTTTTTCCCCGCTTCGACTGCGCTACGCTCCGCTCAGCGCGAATGAGAGAGGGAAGCAAAGTAGAGAATGTCATGACTGAATCAACGATCTCCGCGCCCCGCCGCGGTGTGCCTATCTGGGCACAAATCATCATCTGGGTATTCCTGGTTGGCTTGCTTGCCATCGTCGCGGTTGGACTCAGCCGCGCGCAGCAGGGCACCGTCCAGCCCGGACAGACAATCGATAATTTCACTCTGCCGTTATTCAGTGGCTATGAGCTGGATGGCAAAAGCGAAGTCAATTTCGTAGACCTGCGCGGCAAAGTGGTCGTCATCAACTTCTGGGCTTCATGGTGCAAGCCCTGCGAGCAGGAAGCCGCCGAACTGCAAGCCGCGTGGGAGGAATATCAGCCCACCGGGCAGGTTGTCTTCCTCGGTGTGGACTACGTGGATACCGAACCCGAAGCGCGTGTCTATCTCAAGAAATTTGGCATCACCTACGCAAATGGCCCCGACCTTGCCACGCGCATCTCACAATACTTCCGCATCAAAGGTGTACCGGAAACATACTTTGTGGATAAGAACGGTGTCCTGCAATACGTGCAGGTCGGCCCATTCAGTTCCATCGATCAGATCCGTGCACAAATAGACCCATTGCTGAAATAGAGGGTTGAATGGAACTTACCGCCATTCTCTTGTCGCTTGCAGTCCTCATTTTCGTCGGGATGTATCTTTACTCGCCATTCATGGAACGACGCGCGCGCCGCGTCATCGCAGAGGAGCATGAACTCTCCGCTCTTATGGCAGAACGCGACCGTGCGATCAACTCATTACAGGAACTCGATTTCGATTTCAAATTGGGAAAAATTCCCGATGAGGATTATCCGATTCAACGGGCCTATCTCCTGCAAAAAGGCGCGGATATTCTACGAGAGATCGATGCCCTCACCCTCCCCTCTCCCAGTGGAAGAGGGGCCGGGCGTGAGGGAGAGGACGCCGAATCGCGTCTGGAAAAAGCCATTGCCGCGCGCCGCGCCGATGGATCCACCGCACAACCCGAACTCACCGACGATGATCTTGAATCGATGATCTCTACACGCCGCCAGGGCCGCAAGGACAAATCCGCTGGCTTCTGCCCGAAATGCGGCAAGCCCGTAATGGTAACGGATAGTTTTTGTCCGTCGTGTGGAAAATCATTATCGTAATCATGTCATTGCGAGGAGGGCATTAGCCCGACGAAGCAATCCCCGCGTCGCGACGAGATTGCTTCGTCGCCTCGGTTTCGATACGGTCTCGATAAATACTCGACCTACTCAACCAGCGGCTCCTCGCAATGACATAAAAGGAACTTAATGAAATTTCGCTTTGCAATTATCGCAGCACTCGCTACGCTCACATTTCTTTCGGCTTGTAACTTCACACTCGCCGAAGATATCACTCCCCCTCCGAACTACGTTCCGCCGACGCCCGCGCCAACCTTGGGGCCGCTTTATCCCGCGCAAGCACCGAGTATCGAAAATGGCGCGGCGATCTTCGCCGAGAAGTGTGCTCCCTGCCACGGTGAAACAGGTTTGGGCGATGGCGAGCAGGGAATCCAGCTTGGCGTTACTGTCCCGGCGTTTGGGCTGTCAGAGATCGCGCGCCCGGCGTCGCTTGCCCAGTGGTACACCATTGTCACGCGCGGCAACATGGAACGCTTCATGCCTCCGTTCGCGAGCCTCAGCGATCAGGAACGCTGGGATGTTGTGGCCTATGCGATGACATTGCACGCATCTCAGGAAGAGATCGAAAAAGGCAAGGGACTTTTTGAAAAGAACTGTGCTGATTGCTCAACAGATTTTTTCGAGGATCAATCGAAGATGTCATCGTTGAGCGAAGTGGAATTGGCGCGCATCATCAAACAGGGCAATGAAGACATCACAGCATTTGGTTCTAATTTAAGAGATGACGAAGTGTGGGTGGTTGCCGCGTACTTGCG
The DNA here is from genome assembly GCA_035291925.1 of Anaerolineales bacterium. Lineage (GTDB taxonomy): Bacteria > Chloroflexota > Anaerolineae > Anaerolineales > Villigracilaceae > Defluviilinea. Next base: position 1,128 of record DATDRD010000064.1, on the reverse strand, counting down.
GACTCTCTCGTACATAACAGACTCGGTTGTATCAGCTTCCACGCCTCTTCCCACGACTGGGCCTGCCACCGTTGCAGAGACCGCTGTCCCCTCCTCTGACGCGGGAACGTCATTCGCGGAGGGAACCCAAGTTGCGGCTACAGGCGAAGCGACCGCCGTCGCTCGAGCAGGATTCGGCATCGTCAGCGGATCCATTGAAAACAAAACGGGCGCGGACCTGCCATCTGAAATGAAAGTCACGTTGCGCGGTTACGATCATGGCGCCGATCCCAGCGCGGGCCCGCAGGAAGTGATCTCTCAGGAAGGTCTGGTGAACACGGAGGGCTCCTTTGAGTTCGAGAACATTGAGATTCCCCTCAACCGCATTTTCATTGCCGAATTAACGTTTGACGGTATGGATTTGAAATCTGGCTTTGCCATCGTTAAAGAAGGCGATGGCAGTGTGAGCCTGCCGCCGATTACGCTATACAACAAAACAGAGGATACCTCTGCATTGGTCATGGATGAGACGCGCATCTTCTTCGAATATGGGACCGATAATGTTCAGGTCTTCAATGTGTATTCGTTCCGCAATCCGCGCGACGAGATCATCGTTGTGAAGCTGAATGAGAACAGCGAGATCCCGTTTATTACATCACCTGAAGGCTCGTCCGGGTTTGGTTATGAGCCCATGCAGGCTAGCGAAAGTTTCATTCAGACTGAAAATGGATTCGCCATTCCGCCCAGCGAAGGTTCTTATAGCCTGGTTGCGTTCGCGTCCCTGCCAAAGGCGAAAAAACTGGACTTCTCACAGACATTTGTGTTACCCGTTGCCACGATAACGGTGTTTCTGCCCGAAGGTGTGACAGCCAGGAGTGCTCAAATGAGCGATCTCGGTGTGCAGTCAATCCAGAACTTAAATTTCCAGATCTACGAACTGGGTGACATCAGCGCGGGCGATAAAGTTGCGTTCACTGTTTCAGGTACGCCAAAGGAGGCAGCAACTGCTTCAACGCCTGAAACCAGTTCGAACAGGAACCTTTTGATCGGCGCGGGTGCGCTGGGTGTTGCGCTCATCCTTGCAGGTGCGTGGCTATACCTGCGCGACCGCAATCGCGCGGAAGAGGAAGATGATGTTGAAGATGAGGA
>DATDRD010000063.1:0-2807 GCA_035291925.1 Anaerolineales bacterium | reverse complement strand
AGTATCAACAATGGAAACTGTCGTGCTGGGGTTCTCCTTTGTTCCCTGATTGGCGACCAGGACATATTTGTTATCAGGGGTCACGAAGACCTGGATAGGCCCGCCGCCAACAGACACTTTGCCAACCAGTGAGCGTGTGGCGACTTCGACTTTGCCGAGCGCGTTCTCACCATTAAGTGAGAAATAAACGTATTTGCCATCCGGTGAGAAGCCCACTTGTACGGGCAGCTCGCCGACTTCCACATCTTCAATTTTGGTGTTGGTTTGTGTGTCTATTACGCTCAAAGTATTGGATTTGACATTTGCAACGTAGACCCACCGTCCATCGGGGCTGGGGCGCTGACCGTGGGGATATTCTCCAACTGGAATGGTCGCGATGGAAGTCATGGTCTCAACATCAATCACAGTGACGGAATTATCTCCCCCGTTGGTGGCATAAGCGGTCTCACCATCCGGCGCCAGGATAATGTGCGCAGGATCCATGCCCGTTGAAACAACGCCGTGAACTTGATAGGTCACTGCATCAATCATAACAGCCAACGATTCATGTCCACTGACGGCCCAGACCGTTTTTCCATCAGGGGCGACCTGCAGGTTATGTGCTCCTTCGATTCCGGTCAGCGTCGTAAGCACCTGATTCGTGGCCGCGTCGATCACCGTGATACTGTTGCCTTCTTCATCAGCCACCCACACCGTTCCCTCGACACCTGCTTTTGGCTGGCTTGCATTGCCACTGCATGCGCTCAGAACAACTGTGGCCATCAATAGCAGGACGATTACCCTCCACATTACTGATTGTTTCATTGTTTAACTCCATTGAGATTTGATTGGCTCAATTACATCCAATCTTATACAGCATCCAATGGGGGTTGAAAATACGCAGAATTGCCTAATACACGGCTATTTGTCCAAATTCACTGGTTGATGGGCAGAATTCCTGCTCGCCAGGATCAGATCATTCGAGTATGCACCCGCTATAGGTCCAGAAAAGAAGCGGCAATATCGTCATGCTCAAATCCTCAGGTTTCATCTGCTTTGATATACTTCTTCGGCACACGTTCAAACAAATGCTTGCATACCTCGGAGCAAAAATAATACGTCTTGCCTTGATACAGAATCTTGAACGGCGGATTCTGCGGATCAACTTTCATTTCAGATACGGGGGTCAATCTCAAACGCCTGGCCCGCCGCACGATGGACAAAACCGCGCGTTGCTTTCCATTTGATTGCCACAATACGCGCAGGCTTGAAGTTTCAACCCCGTTCCGCATTCGGGACAGCAATCGAACGCTGATGAAACTTTTGATTTGCAATTCGGGCAGGTCGACTGCAAAGTCACAACAGTCGCGGGTCGTGCCGACTCATTAGCCAACCCCCCTGCCTTAATGAGTGGAAACAACAGATTGCCAATTCCTCTACCACACATGGTTCGCTCCTTTTTATTTATGCGTTAAATCCTAACAGGTAAATGTAAAGAACTCATAAAGAAACCTTGAAGAGGGGCATAGGCAGAATTGCCTATCGGCTTTATAGCAATCTGGCGCAAGACGTTCGGAGACGCAAAGGCTATGATGAGTAAAAGGAGATTCATGGTGAAACGTTTTCTAATTCCCCTTGCGGCTTTCCTACTTGGCTCCGCCTTCATCGCGTCATTCTATATCGGCATTCTCACCTGGGCGCAGGGCTGGGACTACGCCTCTTCACAATTCGTGCGCGACCGCTGGTATGTCATCCCGATCATCGTCGGCTTCGGCATTCAAGCCGCGCTCTATATCGTTCTGCGTTTTCGCCTCTTTATTCCAATTACATCCACAGGTCATGCTGGTTCCATGATGGGCGCAAGCGGAGGCACATCCGCCACCGCGATGGTTGCCTGTTGTATACATCACGTCACCGATGTTCTCCCCATCCTTGGCCTCAGCGCGGCGGCAAGTTTTCTCACCCGTTACCAACGCCCGTTTATGCTCATCGGACTTGCAATGAATCTAATTGGTATTGGCGTTATGCTCTATGTGCTTTATCGCGAACGACAAAAACTACAACCTGTTTTGGAGACAAAATGAAACGCTTTCTTCTACCCGCACTTTTGACTTTATCCATTGTGCTTTCCGCGTGCTCTGCGACTACGACCCCGCTTCCAACCGACCCTCAACCGGCCCCCAATTCGACACAAGGTCCTGATGCTGTTTCGGCAGAGTCTTCTTCCCCTTCAAATGACTCTGCCACGCGCATTGACGAGCAGGGTGCGATCATTATCGAAGTCACCCCGCTCAATCTTGCCTCACCGAAAGACATACTGGAATTTGACGTGTTGATGGACACCCACTCCATTGACCTGAGCATGGAACTCGCCACGCTAGCCACACTAACAACCAATACTGGCATCACTGTCCAGGCCACTTTATGGGACGCACCGCGCGGCGGTCATCATGTGGAAGGAAAACTCATTTTTCCAGCAACGCAGGATGGCAAATCCATTCTCGCAGGCGCGAGCAAACTTACGCTCACAATCAGTAACGTGGATGCGCCTTCGCGTCTCTTTGAATGGCAGTTGAAATAAGAGTTTTACTAGTGAGGCCGATATGACACAGAAACATAATCTCAGCCGCCGCGATTTCATCAAAGCAACCGCTGCTTTTGTCGGTGGCTTGATCGGTATTGGTATCGGCCTTCCCACGATTGCTTATCTGCTCTCGCCCTCCCTCCGCCAAGCGGAGGATGAATCGGTCGTCGATCTCGGCCCACTCGATAAATATCCAATCGGGATTCCCACGCTTTTTGAGTTCACGCGAACCAAAGTAAACGGC
>DATDRD010000062.1:0-2973 GCA_035291925.1 Anaerolineales bacterium | reverse complement strand
GATGCGATCCATCAGAACATTGACCGGGGCTCTCAAATAGATGAGCAGGTTCGGCCGCGGGAGTCCGGCCACAACCAGATCAAACAGGCGACGATACGCGAGATAATCGCGTTCAGCCACATTCCCCATGTGATGTAAGGCACGCGCGAAAATAAAGAGGTCCTCGTAAATGCTCCGGTCAAGGATAGCCGAACGGGAATCGCGCGTCGCAAGGAGGTACTGGTCGGCGCGATGACCGAGAAAGAAAACCTGTAAATGGAATGCCCAGGCGCGCATATCGGTATAAAAATCCGCCAGATATGGATTGTCTGCCACAGACTCGTATCCCGTCCACCAGCCCAGCCGCGCACCGATCCGTTCGGCGAGCGACGTTTTGCCCGCGCCGATGTTTCCGGCTACAACAACAAGATGCTTGGTCATGAACGCCTCGCGCTGCAAAGATGACATGAGTATAGGCGCACCAAACAAATTTGTCGAGATTGATTTACATACAGCGCTGGCAGTGTTTAGCTCTCCAGCCTGAATGCAGCTTCTGCCGCAACCAAGGCACATGTCAGCAAGACAGTGGTACGGGGGTCACGGGTGTAAGGCGCAAGCTTTTGCGGACCTTCTGACAGCCCTTACAGGCCAGCCACTCAAATACTTTGACGATTTGGAATCCGCCAGGCACTGGCTGGCGGAAGATTAAGATTGAATCCAGAACTCTGAGATTTTGAAAATCTAGGAGTTCTACTTTATAATCCCAGTTGTTATCATTCCTGAGGAGGAGTTTTTCATGACTTACAAAATCAAGTTTGGCACGGACGGCTGGCGCGGAGTGATCGCGGACGATTACACATTCGAAAATGTCCGGCGGGCGGCGCAGGGATTTGCGTTCTATCTACTTGAAAACAACAGACAGGGACAGTGGGTCATCGTTGGATACGACAAACGTTTTGGGTCAGAGCATTTCGCCGCTGCCGCCGCGGAAGTGCTCGCTGGCAATGGCCTAAATGTTTTTCTTACCGATGGGGCGACGCCCACGCCCACGATAGCTTATGCTGTGGTAAACAAGAAAGCTTGCGGCGCGGTCAACATTACTGCCTCGCACAACCCCCCCACAGATAACGGTTTCAAAGTCCGGGACGAGAACGGTGGCGCAATCGACCCGGAGGGGCTCAAAAGGATCGAGGCGCTGATCCCGGAGTCGGCTGAAGCAGTGAAGCGTATTCTGCTAAACGACGGAATGCGTGACGGCAAGATCATCGTGTTCGATGCATCTGAAGCGTACTTTGCACACATCCAAAAGTTTGTGGACCTGCAAAAGATCAAAGACGCGGGTTTAACGGTGGTGGTGGATGCGATGTGGGGAAACGGCGCGGGCTGGTTCGCACGCTTGCTTGAGGGCGGAAAGACCAGGGTGATCGAGATCCACAACGAGCGCAATCCATCCTTCCCGGAAATGATACGACCTGAACCGATTCGCCCCAACATTGATGTCGGTCTGAAGGCAACGGTGACGAATAATGCTGACGTCTTGCTCATCACTGACGGTGACGCAGACCGTTGCGGGATTGGTGATGAAAATGGCGAGTTCATTAATCAATTGCGCGTGTACGCGCTGCTGGCATTTTATTTGCTTGAAATCCGCGGGGAGCGCGGCGACATCGTTAAGACTCTTTCAACGACCACCATGCTCAACAAGCTTGGCAAACTTTACAACGTGCCTGTTCACGAAACGGGTGTGGGATTCAAATATGTCGCGCCGAAGATGATGGAAACGAATGCGCTCATCGGCGGCGAAGAAAGCGGCGGATACGCCTTCCGGGGCAATGTCCCTGAACGGGACGGGATCGTTGCGGGACTGTACTTCCTTGACTTCATGGTTCGCACAGGCAAGAAGCCGACCGAACTGCTCAAGATGCTCTTTGATAAGGTCGGCGAGCATTACTATGACCGCATCGATACGCCGTTTATGGGAGATCGCAAAACCCGCGAACAAATGATTCTCAATGCAAATCCCGAAACGCTTGGCGGCTTGAAAGTATCCGAGCTTGTCACCGTGGATGGCTTCCAGTTCAAGCTTGAAGACGGCGGCTGGCTGCTGATCAGGTTCAGCGGTACGGAACCGATCATGCGCGTGTATTGTGAGACCACCCACAAGGATAAGGTGAAGGCGATCCTCGACGATGGATTGAGAATCGCTGGCTTGAAATAGCCATTATCTTAGAAGTGCCATAATTCGAGCGTGAAGTTCATACTCGAATGGGATCGGACAGAAGCGCATTCCAACCTTGCAAAACACATGTAGAGAAGTTAGAAACCAGAGACAGCATAACAATTCGAATTATTAGTTGCCGCAAAGCAACGCTATCTGAAAGAAGAAGATATGAAGAAGGTGAATAGCATTCCAGACGACGAAGACGATATGCTCCCCGAATACGATTTCACGGGAAAGAAAGGCGTGCGAGGAAAATACCATCGCGCCAGGCAACAGGGGTATACGATCCGCATTCGCAACGAAGACGGAACAGTAACCGAACAACACTTTGGCCCTACAATCACGCTCGACCCTGATGTTTCCGCTTACTTGCCCGACTCGGAAAGCGTTAACAACGCATTACGCACATTGATCGCGCTTGTTCCAAATAAACAAATAGGCGATAAGAAAGCAAAATATAAAGTTGGAAAAAAACCTACAAAGAAAATCGCCGTCAGGAAGTAACTGACGGCGATAACTATTTATTATCGTGAAATTTACAGACACTCACTGCCACCTTGACTTTAACAAATTCGATGAAGACCGCGAGGCGGTGATCCAGCGCGCCATCGAAGCGGGGGTGACGCGCATCCTCATCCCGGCGCTTGGGTTGGAATCGAGTTCAGCAGTCATCAAACTGGCAGAGTCGCATCCAAATCTCTATGCCGCGCTGGGTTTTCATCCAACAGAACTGGATAAATGGAATGAGTCTTCCATTGATAATCTTCGAAGTT
>DATDRD010000061.1:0-2687 GCA_035291925.1 Anaerolineales bacterium | reverse complement strand
GTCTCGATCGCTTTGGGAGTGATTGTTTTTCTTGAATGGCTTGGGTCGGTTCAGGCGCATTTTCGCCGCATTGTATGGACTGCATCCCTTTCGCTTGCGGCGACACCCCTTATTGGTTTTGCCATCTTTCCATCCAATGATGTGGTTTTGATTTTGCCGCTTGTCTTGATCCTGACTCTCGTTTGGGAACGCTGGACACGCAGTCGCGTTCTGATGAGCGTTCTCATCTTAAGTCTTGCGCTGCTGGTTCCTTTCGGCATGTATATCCAGTCTGTTTACGTGTACAGCCCTCTCTATTTGGATTCACTTTCGATCCTTCCACCGATCGCGACAGTCATCGGCCTATACTGGATGCGCTGGTGGGTCATCCACTCGCCGCGCACCTGGCTCGATCAAATAGGACTTCGTGGATGAACTGGCGTCACTACGCAATCTTATTTGTCATCGGTTTATTGGTCCCGCTTGCGGTCTCGCGCTTTCAAACTCTGCCTGGCTATATGGATGCTGACTATTATTTCGCGGGCGGCATTCAGCTTGCGAACGGTAAGGGATTCACCGAGCCATATCTTTGGAATTATCTGGATGACCCTGCGGGCCTGCCTCATCCCTCACATACGTATTGGATGCCGCTTGCATCGATTGTTTCTGCAATTGGGATGTGGATCAGCGGTCAGTCGACGTACGCAGCGGGACGTCTTCCGTTCATCCTCCTTTCGGCCTGCGTTCCGTTATCGATAGCGACTCTTGCCTACGAAGTCAGCCGCAGAACTTTCCTCGCGATGGTCTCCGGTTTGCTGTCCATCTTCTCCCTTTATTATGCTCCTTTCATGCCCGTTCCTGATAACTATGCTCTGTTTATGCTATTGGGCAGCGTGTTTCTGTTGCTTGCTCCACGCCAACAGAAGTGGATTCCCGTCGCTTTCGGCGTGTTGGCGGGCTTGATGACTCTCGCGCGCAGCGACGGCCTGCTCTGGCTCGGCATGGCAGGCTTGACGGTACTGTGGAAATCCACGCATAAACATGCTGGAGCAAAGAATACCTTCTCAAAATGGATTGGCCTCATTGTTCCGGGAGGTCTGCTGGCCCTTGTTGGCTACCTCCTCGTGATGGGACTCTGGCACCTGCGTAATCTGAGTCTTTTCGATTCTTTTATGACTCCAGGCGGTGGACGCCTGCTCTGGCTTCAGAATTACAACCAGACATTCATCTACCCAGCCGAAAACTTAAACCGAGAATCCTTCCTTCAGGGAGGCTGGGATCTGGCTTTGCAGAATCGCGCTCGCGCCCTCACTTCCAATTTAAGTAATGCCTTTGCCGCGCAGGGCGGTATTTTCCTGTTTCCGTTTATTCTGATTGGATTGTGGCAACTGCGGCACGACCTGAGGACATGGATCGCAGTCACCGGCTGGTTGATCTTGTTCGCAGTCATGACCGTCATTTTTCCGTTTGCGGGTTCGCGTGGAAGTTTCTTCCACGCAGGCGCTGCGTTCCAGCCATTTTGGTGGGTCGCGGCTCCGGTTGGGTTGGCAGCGGTTATTTCATGGGCGCGCAAACGGGGTCAGTTCACGGATAAGAATGCGCCGTACGTATTTCAGGGCATACTTGTTTTGCTTGCCATTTTTATGACGGGTTATCTCGTGAATTTCCGGGTCATCGCCAGCGGATGGGCCACGGATGATTTCATTTATCCGTCGGTGGAGAAAATGTTTGTTGATAACGGGATCAGCCCGGGTGATGTCGTGATCGTCCGCAATCCGCCGGGGTATTTCATTGCTTCGGGGCGTCCATCCGTTTCGTTGCCATTCGGCGATGAAGCGACCATCCTGGCGGTCGCACAGAGATACAATGCCCGCTATCTGGTTCTCGAAAAAGGTGGCACGTTTGATGCAATCCAGGACCTGTATGATGATCCGCACAGGAACTCCTCGTTTGTGTTCTTAGGAGAAATCAATGAAGCGAAGCTCTATCGAATCGATCTGGCGCATTGATGCGCGTCTTGTGATTGCTGCTGCCGCGCTGTTGGGGGTTCTTTTTTATTTGATGGTTAGCGCCCTGATTTTTCGTATCGGTTTCCCTCTTGATGATGCATGGATTCACTTAACTTACGCGCGCAATTTTGCCGAGCATGGCGAATGGGCGTATCGTCTCGGCGAGCGTTCAGCTGGCTCCACCTCGCCGCTTTGGACGGCCCTTCTTGCAGTTGGCTTTTTATTAAATCTTGCGCCCTTTGCATGGACCTACTTTCTGGGTTGGGTTGTATTAACCTTAATGGCAATCCACGCGGAAAACGTCGCGCGGAAACTTGTTGGATCATACAAGCCGCGCCTGCCCTGGGTGGGGCTATTCTTTGTCTTTGCATGGCATCTGACGTGGTCTGCTGTCTCAGGGATGGAAACCCTTTTACATGGATTCATTGTATTCGCAGTGCTGGCCGCGCTGATGAGCGGTTCACATCGTTATCTGACTTTGGGCCTGCTTGCCGGTCTAAGCATTTGGGTCCGGCCCGACGGCTTGACATTGCTCGGCCCGATATTATTTGTCGCGTTCCTGTCTGAGAATACCTGGTCATCGCGTGGTGAGGCTCTTGTGAAAACATTGATCGGATTTGGTTCATTGTTCCTTCCATATTTACTTTTCAATCTGGCGCTTTCCGGGAACCCCATGCCGAATACGTTCTATGCCAAGCA
>DATDRD010000060.1:0-2667 GCA_035291925.1 Anaerolineales bacterium | reverse complement strand
CGCCTCAAGCCTGCCTCCGTTTTACCGGCCGCCCTCAAAGCTGACGTGGAAGAGGTCTCCCTATGGGACGCTCAATACACGCTCATGCGCGAAGAAGTGAACATGGACTCCCCCAAAGACCGCGCATTATACGACCTGCGCGTAAAGCGCAATTCGTTCGCCGCGCTCGCCGCGCTCGAGTGGATGCAGACGAACAGGCCTGATGTAGTTCTCATCCCAAATGGCTTGATCCTGGAAATGGGTATTGTTTTTCGTGTTGCGCGTTATCTTGGTATCCCTGCTGTTACATTTGAATTCAATGACCAGCGCGAGCAGATCTGGCTTGCGCAGAACACATCCATCATGCGGCAGGACACAGATTATCTCGTCGAGGCGCGTTGCAAACTGCCAATGACCGATGAAATGTACGAACGCCTTGCCGATCTTGAAAATGCGCGGCGCGGTGCTCGTGTATGGGGAAAATCGAAACGATTGTGGCAATACGTCTCTTCGCAGGGAGCGGATGAAACCCGTAAAACGTTGGGTCTCGATAAGCGTCCTGTTGTTTTACTGGCCGCGAACGTGTTGGGCGACAGCCTGACATTGGGCCGGAACATCTTCGCCGATTCGATGAGCGAATGGATCATGCGCACGGTCCGGTTTTTTGTGGACAGAGAGGCTCGCGCTGAGCGGAGTCGAAGCGTCCAGTTCGTGATCCGCGTGCATCCCGGTGAGAAACTTGTCCCACAGGCGAAATCCATGGCCACGGTTGTGCGTGAAGCGTTGCCAGAAATCCCAGGGCACATCCATTTGATCGGCGCGCTGGATAATGTGAATACATACGACCTGATCGAGATCGCTGACCTGGGTTTGGCTTACACGACAACGGTCGGCGTTGAAACTGCCATGAATGGAATTCCCGTGATCTCGTGCGGACAAACGCATTATCGCGGGCGCGGTTTTACGATTGACCCAAACACATGGGATGAATATTTTGCCGCGCTCGAAAATGTTTTATCTGATCTGCCTGCTCATCGTTTGAGTGAAGAGCAGGTTGCCAAAGCATGGAATTATGCCTATCGCTTTTTCTTTGAATACCCGAGACCGTTCCCCTGGCGCCTGATGAATTTCTGGGATGATCTTGAAGTCTGGCCTTTGGATAAAGTTTTGAGTGAAGAAGGCATGGCGCAGTTTGAAGATACATTCAAGTTTTTGGTTGGCGCGCCGTTTACATGGAATAACTAAGGAATGTCATCCTGAGCGACGCGAAGGATCTCCAATCCCGTGATGAGACTCTTCGGTCGCTACGCTCCCTCAGAGTGACAAGATAAGATATGACAGACAACACCAAACAACAAGTGCGCGAATTTTATGACCAGATCGGCTGGTCACAGGTCGGCGATGGGCTTTATCAGAATGCCCGCTATGAAGATTTGCGCCCGGTTTCACGAGAGTATATCCATAAATGCCACATGCGCGTGAAGCGGCACCTCGCCTCAAATGGTGACATCCTGCTCGACGCGGGTTCCGGCCCTGTACAGTGGCCCGAATATCTGACCTATTCTGAAAACTATTGTTATCGCCTGTGCGCAGACATCTCCATCACTGCCTTGAAGGAAGCGCGTAACCGACTTGGCGATAAGGGATTGTTTGTTGTGGCTGATATTGCGAACCTTCCATTCAAGCCGGATGTCTTTGACGGTGTTGTATCCATGCACACGATCCATCACTTGTCGCTAAGCGAACACAGGCGCGCCTATCTCGAGTTGAATCGTGTTCTAAAGGCAGACAAAACGGCTGTCGTTATCAACGGCTGGCACGATCCTCTGCTCATGCGCATGGCCGAGCCTTTTATCAGATTAGGGCGGTTGCTGGCGGGTCGTTCTGCAAAAAAGAAAAAGGATTGGACTGCAGAGGAAGACCAGGCTGGAACTTTCGTCGAAAAGATGACACCGCGCTGGTTGAAAAAGGAATTGAAAGATGCGGTGGCGTTTGAAATCTATCCGTGGCGCAGTCTCAGCCCGCGTTTCATGCGCTGGTTCGTGCGTCCGCAACTTGGCGGAAAAGCCTATTTGCACTTGATTTTCCGGCTCGAAGAACGTTTCCCGCGTTTCTTCGGCGAGAATGGCCAGTATCCGTTGATCGTGATCAAAAAATAATCATGTCAAAATTCACCGACCAGCAGTATCTCAAAACCGACCAGTATCGAGATTCAACCAATCTCGAGGCGCGCGTGGTGATTCATCAGCGTTTCAGCACGAACTCTTACGGTTGGTTCAAATGGGTCTTCGATACGCTGGCAAAATTGCCCGGCAATGCGAGAATTTTGGAGCTGGGATGCGGTCACGCCCTGTTGTGGAAGGAGAACGTGAACCGAATCCCCGCGGAGTGGAACATCACACTCAGCGATCTTTCCTCGGGGATGCTGGATGCCGCCTGGCGAAATCTGGTTGTGACTGGACGCGCCTTCAAATTCGAAGAGATCGACGCGCAATCAATACCTTATGGAGATGAAACCTTTGACGCTGTTGTCGCCAATCATATGTTGTATCATGTTCCAGATCGTCCAAAAGCAATTGCCGAGGTCCATCGTGTTCTCAAACCTGGCGGACGCTTGATTGCCACAACAATTGGCTATGGACACCTGAAAGAACTTAATGAGTGGCTGCGTCGAGCTAGTGGAGGAAA
>DATDRD010000059.1:0-3218 GCA_035291925.1 Anaerolineales bacterium | reverse complement strand
ATGAGGCGGGGCTTGAAGAAAGCGATGTGACTCTGGACGCGATTGGATTCAACCAGGTGGAATTGATGGCAGCGGGGCAACAGGATATTGTCGTTGGGTACGCGGCGAATGAACCCATCCAGTTGCGTGCGCAGGGACTTGCGGTCACCGAAATTCGTGTCGCGGATTATGTCCAACTGGCGTCGAACGGGGTGCTCGCAAGCGAAAAAGTGATCGCGGAGGATCCTGAACTTGTGCGTGCGTTTGTCGGGGCATTCCTCAAAGGACTTGAGGATACGATAGCAAACCCAGATGAATCTTTGGCATTATGCAAAGCATATATTCCGAATTTTGCTGATCTCGATGCCGATGTGCAAAAGCAAGTACTTGAAACGTCCATTGAGCAATGGAAAGCAGAGAGGCTCGGCTATTCCGATCCGCAGGCCTGGGAGAACATGCAGAACGTGGTACTTGACATGGCTTTGATCCCTGAGAAGATGGATTTGAACAAGGCGTTTACAAACGAGTTTATTCCCTGATGTCTTTGCGAGGGAGCAAAGCGACTGAAGCAATCTCCAAGTTCTGAGGAGATTGCTTCGTCGGAAAGAGCACCTCCTCGCAACGACATCCAAGAATTTATGCCTCATATCCCCATTCTCACGATTCGCAACCTGAGCGCCGTATTCCCCGATGAAAACGGCGGCTTGAACGCGCTCGATCGAATTTCGTTTGACGTCCATCCGCGTGAATTTGTTTGTGTGCTCGGTCCATCAGGCTCCGGCAAAACGACTCTCCTGCGTATTCTTGCAGGTTTGATCCCTCCCACATCTGGTTCATTTAAGTTCGGTCATGGTGAACAGCCGAGCACCGGCATGGTCTTTCAACAGGCAAACCTTATGCCGTGGCGGACAGTGAGCGAGAACATTATGCTCCCGCTTGAGGTGAAGCAGGTGGATGAAGCCAACGCGCGAACCAAAGCTCAGGAAATGATCGAACTCGTTGGATTACAGGGATTCGAGAACAACTGGCCGCGTGAACTCTCCGGTGGGATGGCGCAACGCGTGGCGCTTGCGCGTGCGCTCATCCATGACCCTGACCTGCTCCTGCTCGATGAGCCGTTTGGCTCGCTGGATGCTTTAACCCGCGAACGCATGTGGACAGAATTATCCCGCATCTGGCAAATGCGACAGAAGACCGTGATCATGGTGACGCACTCGATCAACGAGTCATTGTTTTTGGCAGATCGGGTTTTGGTACTGACACAACGCCCGGGCAGCGTGAAAATGGATTTGGAGGTTGACTTGCCGCGTCCGCGCAACGATGAAATTCGTTACACTCCCCATTTTGGGAAACTGGCGCGGAGGTTGAAAGAAGCGATCGGGTAATTGATAATCCCTTCGGACAAAATAGTGTGAAGGGATTATGTATTTGGCTTCCTGCCAGGGAGCGAGGTGGAATTGCAAAGTAACATCTTATTACCGCCTGTCTCATTGATTCCTCCACTTTTTGGATTAATTGCAGGCTGAAATTCAAACTTCCAGCCTGGATACGCATGTCACACATGCGTGCGGCACTCTGTAACAGGTTTTACTCTTCGAGTATTCCTTCAAATGGTCTTATTGATTTCTTAGAATAGCATGCCATAATGAATAAAGCTTTTGCAAGGAGAGCAGTTGATGCGGATTTTAATCGTTGAGGATGAAGCAGGCGTTGCGGGATTCGTGGAGCAGGGGTTGACCGAAGCGGGCTACGCGGTGGATGTTGCACGTGACGGTTCCGAAGGTTTGGAATACGCGCTTGCTTTTGAATATGATGTGATGGTTCTGGACATCATGCTTCCCAAAATGAACGGGCTCGATCTGTTGCATGAGATACGCGACCAGAGAGTCAAAGTGCCCGTACTACTGTTGACCGCGCGCGATGGGGTGGATGATCGCGTTAAAGGTCTTGACGTCGGTGCGGATGATTACCTCGTCAAGCCCTTTGCTTTCCCTGAACTGCTGGCTCGCATCCGCGCTCTGTTGCGCCGACCGCCATTGCAATCGGGGAACCTCCTTAGTATGAACGACCTGGAAATGGATGTTACCCGGCGGGAAGTGCGCCGTGCCGGGAAAAAAATTGAACTCAGCCCGCGCGAGTTTTCATTGCTTGAGTTGCTTCTGCGCCATCCAAATCAGGTCCTTACACGGACTCAGATCGTCGAGCACGTCTGGAATTTTGACTTTTACGGCGACACAAATGTGGTGGATGTTTACATTGGTTACTTGCGCCGCAAAATTGACAGTGGGTTTGTTCCGCCGCTTATCCAAACTGTTCGAGGTGTCGGTTACCGGCTAAGTGATGCTCAAGATGATTGATTTCCTGAAATACCGGATACCTATTCGTGTGAAGTTGACTCTGTGGTACGTCCTGCTTCTTGCTGCCACGTTTATCGTTTTCGCTGTTTATTTGATCTTTCGTTTCCAATATAGTTTGAGAAGCGCCATTGATTCATCACTCCAAATCACGGTTTCCAACACGATTGCCTCATTGGACAAAGAGGATTATCGCGACACGAACTTGCTGACTTTCAACCTTTCCGGAGGATCGCAGGTTGGAAATCCCAATTTTGTTATGCGCCTGATCTCTGCTCAAGGTGAGGTTTGGGATACTTCTAGCGATGCTCAAAGCATATCATTTTGGGGTCCGGCTGAAGCGGGATATACCACGCAAATGGATTTGGAAAATGAAGATGAATGGCGGGTCTTCAGCCAGCCAGTTTTAGATTCAACCGGGGAAACCATCGGCTGGGTACAAGCGGCGCAATCCCTGAGCCCTGTAAACGACGCGGTGGAAGACCTGCGCGCCCAGCTGTTTTTGGGGATTCCCCTCATATTGCTCTTTGCCGGGTTTGGTGGATATTTCCTGGCAAACCGTGCCCTGCGCCCGATTCAACAAATCACAAACACCGCCCGGGAAATCACTGCGCAGGATTTATCCAGAAGGCTTGCCTACCAGGGGACCATGGACGAAGTCGGCTCACTGGCCAAGACTTTCGACCAAATGCTGGAACGGTTGCAGTCCTCGTTTGAGCGGGAGCGGCGGTTTACCGGCGACGCCGCTCATGAGTTGCGTACTCCGCTAACCGTGCTCAAAGGGCAAATCGAGGTCACATTGAATCGCAAGAGGAATCCTGCCGAATACGAAAAGAAATTGCAGGAACTATCTGCACAGGTGGAGAGGTTGATCCGTTTGAGCAA
>DATDRD010000058.1:0-1561 GCA_035291925.1 Anaerolineales bacterium | reverse complement strand
ACAACGGGCGCGCCTCCGGTCTCCATGATTTGAATATCGAAGCCTCGTGCTTTGAGGAGTTCACTGACAAGTGCGGCACATTCCTTCAACCCCCAATTTTGCGCGCCGACACTTGGCTGTGCGACAAGTTTGGAAAGCTCTGCCAGGCTTTTATCCAGATTCTTCTCGAGGTACGAATCAATTTTGTTGTATTCAGACATGCCGCTCTCCTTATCGAATGAAATTTGTAAGCAAGTGGATGGAGTATTTGCCTGCCACGGCAAAGATGGTCATTTTTATCAGTTGACCGATCCAGATGAAGAACAGGAATGTTTGGACCGGCATTTTTGCCATGCCTGCGGCGATTCCAGCCACATCAAAGAAAGGGTTGGGAATTGCCGACAGAACCAGGATCGCCCAGCCGCCATATTTATCCAACCAGGGTTTCACGCGGTCGTACACGTCCATGCGTTCAACGACAGCCTGTCCGCTGAAGCCTGCGAGATAGCCAGAGAGTTCACCGATCGCACCACCTGTCCCTGCTGCCAAACCGACGCCCAGGGGATTGAAGATGGCTCCCATCGCGTAAATGATTGCCAGCCCAGGTGCGGGCAGCAGGATGGTTGCATTTGCAAGCAGCGCGATCAGAAAGATGCCGGGATACCCAAGGGCCGCGAACTCTTCCACGCGCTCCCGGATGCTGTAAATGTAGACGGTGATCGCAACAACTGCAAGCAATGCCAGAATCCGCAAGATGTTTGTTAGAAATATTGAACTCCCGGGTTTATTGTAGGCCCCAGTTGGTGCAACTTGAGAGACGAAAGTTGGCTCAGCCTTTGTTGTGTCCTCCCATCCTTTTTTTGTGGTGACGCGTGAAGCGCGCGCAGAGGTTTTCTTCGTTTTTCTCTGCGCGCTCTTTGTGGGGGTTTTATTATTCGCTTTCTTCGATGGTGACACGGTTGATCTTCACAGCAGGAGCATTGGCATTATTCGGGTCGCGCGGCGGAATGGACCTAAGCACATCCAGCCCTTCCACAACCTGACCGAAGACACTATGCCTGTTATCCAGGTGAGGTGTGGCGATATGTGTGATAAAGAACTGCGAGCCGTTGGTATTGGGTCCCGCGTTCGCCATGGATAAGATGCCTTGCTTGTCGTGCCGTAGGCTTGGA
This sequence comes from Anaerolineales bacterium, assembly GCA_035291925.1. Taxonomy (GTDB): domain Bacteria; phylum Chloroflexota; class Anaerolineae; order Anaerolineales; family Villigracilaceae; genus Defluviilinea. The sequence continues at coordinate 410 of DATDRD010000058.1, read as the reverse complement.
TGGAATTCATCTTCAAATTTGTAACCGGGACCGCCTGAGCCGCGGCCCGTTGGGTCGCCGCCCTGTGCCATGAAATTGGAAATCACGCGATGGAAGATGATATCTTCATAAAATCCTTCGCGCGCCAGGAAGACAAAGTTGTTGACAGTCTTTGGGGTTTTATCGGCGAAAAGCTCGATGACCATTGTGCCTTTATCGGTCTCCAGATGGGCTTTGTATTTCTTCTTCGGATCGATCTGCATTGCGGGTGGGGTCTTCCATTGTTTTGACATGAAGGGTTCTCCTGAATAGAATTTCGCCACACACTTGCCCTGCCGTCTCGCAGCGGCGTGCCGATACCGCGGCGCGAACGGTGGCGGGTATTGCCACCGGAGAGCACAGAGATCAAGGGGTTATTTCCCAAGGTTCTC
>DATDRD010000057.1:0-2341 GCA_035291925.1 Anaerolineales bacterium | reverse complement strand
GCCGATCATCTCAACGCCTTCGATCATGTCATTCATGGTATATCCATGAAGGTCAAGGGAAGGCTGGCAGACGAAGAGGCGCACGCCCATTTCCAGGGCCTGGTCAATAAAATACCTGAGTTCCTTCCCACCTCCGCCCTTCTTGGGAACGACGATCTTTTCAGGAGCGCCCTTTTCCAAACACTGTGGGCCGTTCATGGTGAAGTAAATGCACACTTCGTTGTCCATGGCCGCGCCCGCGGTTGCCAAAAAGAATGGCGTTGCTGTCCGCTCTGGCGTCGCGCTCCCGTGCGTTTGGACATACAGAATCTTTTTTACATCCGCGTCGTTCGTCTTCCACATAAGCGCCCTCCCACACAATATTTAGAAACTTGCCATTGCTTCCTGATCGGTCGGATACATCTTGAGCATCTGCATCATGCCAACCGTACGCAGGATCACCTCGATCGGTTTCGAAACCGCTGCCAGGCGAACATCCCCACCAGATTTTTTTGCTCCCTGATACGCCTTGACGATGGCCCGCAGGCCTGCCGAAGAAAGAAAATCCACGCTCTGCAAATTGAGGACGATCTTGTTCCTGCCATCATTCAAGAGTTTTGTGAGCGCGGTTTCCAGTTCGGGCACGCTATCTGAGTCGACGCGACCACTGACCTTCATGACTGATACGCTTTGCGAGTTGTCTGTTTCAATTGAAAGCATTGACATTTCATCGCCTCGTCAAATGAACAACTGCACATCCGCATCCGCGGCGTATTCGAGGAAGGTGGCCGCGCCGCAAAACTCGGTTTCCTTGATGAAGTCTTCGCGCTTGAAGCCGAACACGTCCATCGTCATCTGGCAGCCAAACATGCGCACATCAGTATCCAAGCACATCTGGCGCATTTCTTCAATGGAGGCAACGCCTTTGTTCTTGAAGGTCTGCTTCATCAAGCCAGTGGCTAGACTTTCAAAGCCAGGCACGTTAGCCATAAGCAGGTTGGGAATGGGCCAATTGATGTTTTGGAATCCTTCGGGACCAAAAGGCATTTTCATTGGCATGGCGGGGTTGCCCAAAGGCGAAACCTGGGTTGTCAGTTTCGGCTTGAGCAGGGTAAGCCCGAAAAAGGTAAAGAAAATGCCCACCTCCCAGCCCATCGCGCCAGCCGCACTGGCGAGGATGAACGGGGGGTAGGCCCAGTCAAGAGTCCCCTTGCTGGCGATAAGCGCTAGTCGCTTGGGAGCGTTCGGATCAGACTTGGACATCATGCACCTCCATATTAAGTTTTGGATCGAATGACTACTTGGAACGGCGAATGTAGAACACGAACTTGCCGTCTTCCTGCATGGAACGGAGCAATTCATTCCCCGTTTGCCGGCTCCAGGCCTCCATATCCGGCGGCGCGCCCGGGTCTGTGGCAATCATTTTCAAAACCTGACCAACTTCGAGTGTCTTGATTGCCTTCGAAGCCTTGACGACAGGCACGGGACACAGCATCCCAGAGCAGTCCAATACCTGATCTTCCTTGAGCACATCCATCATAGCGGCCTCCTTTGGTAGGGTGAATAATAACAACACAGGGCAGTCTCTGCCATCCCATTCAGGGGGGAAACTCGCCTCCCCCGCGCGGGGGAGGGCTTCAATTCAACCCAAGTCAATTCGGATATAATTATATTACAACATTTATGATCAAAAAGCTACAGGCAATATTTCAAGGAAACGGCGTTTTCACCTTTCTTGTTATCTTCCGCTGGGCATCATTGCTCCCAGCGCTTTTGACTTTGAATGTGGAGAACCAACCTCAACAATTACTTCCCCCGGTTCTTGTGTTGGGCATAGCGTTATGTGCCAATCTAATTATCTCCCTTGCCAATCATCAACTCAACAAACTGGTCATTGACCATCCTACCTTTCTCGGTGTCGACCTGATTTTTTCCGCGGGCATTCTTGCAATCAGCGGGGGGGCAGTCAGTCCTTACTATCTTTATGCTCTCAGCCCATTATTGGCTGGAGCATTTTTCTTTCAGATGCGGGGTGCATTAAGTGTGTCAGTTCTCTTTACGCCGTTTTTTTGGATGGCCTATTATTTTGGCACGCAAGCGAATATCGTTCTGCTGACATCACAACTTGCCGGCATCTGGTTAATTCCAATTCTTTTTGCCTATCCGTCCACATTACTCAAAGTTATCAATCAGGCGCGCGAAGAATTATCCCATGCAAGAGATGAACTGACGCAAAAGCACGAGAACCTGGCAACGGCACACCGTCAACTGGAGATCATTCACGACCTGACGATCTTACTGCAGGCCGCGCCTGATCTCATCTCTGTGCAGGAACGCGTGCTGGGCGCGGTGACGACGGACC